>NZ_JAFLCJ010000008.1:0-244765 GCF_017302695.1 Leptolyngbya sp. UWPOB_LEPTO1
CAGCAAGGTGGGGATCATCAATACGCCGAACCAGCCTACATACAGGCGGTTTTCGGTGGAGGTGACCCAGTTGCAGAACTGCGCCCACAGGTTTGCGCTTTCGCGTCTCTGTAAGGTCGTTGTCATGGTTTGATAATTACGTTTGAGAAGATATATGAAGTGGTTGTGTTAACCACACTTTACATATTAAGGGGAAGATTGAGATTTGTAAAGAGTGTTAACAATTATTTCAGAATTTTCTTTCCGAAGGCACGCCGATCGCATGAAAAAACCGCCTGTTTGGGGCTGGAAACCCTGATACAGGCGGAGAATTTGGGGAATGAAATCAGTTTGAAGCGCTCGCTGAAGTGTCGAAACCCTGGCGGTGCAGGTTTGCACGAGTCGATAAGCCCATCTGTTTTAATAGGCGATTAATATGTCGATCGCTAATCGCGACTCCGGTTTCTTGTAACAAATGTTTTCTGAGCCACTGGGCTGTCCAGCGATCGAACGGATAGCCGAACTGTTTTGGGCTATGACTGACTAATTCCTTTAAACGATCTAGATATTGATCATTGATCGTCTTTGGACGACCGACAGGCTGATTAATCCAATCGTCTTGCTCAATTCGCTGCAAACTTTTTGTCATGGAACACACTCCCTAACAGGTTGTTCCGCCTTCATCGACGGAGAGTCAAACTCGATCAACGATCGATATGCGTTAGGTAGATTGCCCTGATGATGATGCTATTTAACAGTGAGTAGATATCAGATGTGAAGTGGTGAAACTACTATTATTTCGTCTGCACTTGTGTCCAAAAAAGCACTTTCTAAATAGGAGGTAATTCTATTCCTGAATATGACGATCTGAAGATCAAACCAGCTTCTAGAGATTCGATCGATATCAGGAAGAATCTTAGCTGATGGATTAAAGTTTTAGCACGAAGCTTTCTCGAAGATGGAAGTCTGCTTCGGTTCCACAGTGCTGAAGTGCCCAATATGTAATATTTTGAGGCGATGTTTCAATGACTGTAGTAATTGAAACATCCAGAGGTTGATCGGGCTGGATGATCGAATTAAGATCAAGTTCAATTGTGAGTGAAACTTGCTTGGCTTTCACATTTATCTCAAAGGGAAGTGATGTAAATTTGAGTTCTTCTTGCATTCCTGTTCGATAATTTTCAAAGCGATAGATATTCCAATCGCCGCTTGGAGAAAGGTTAAATTCCCAATATTGTGGGGAGTTCTGGACACCGAGAAAAAATTCAAAGCAGGTGGTTTGCCATAGATTATTCTGACGGGTTGGCGATTTTGCAGCTGGAATTAACACTTGAGAGCGTTCGTCGAATAGATCGTAAGTCAGGCACAATCGCTTGTTCGATCGAGAAATGCTCCCTGACAGTTTGAGATCCGAGTCTGCATCAAAAGGGTGGAGAGTAAAGTTCTTCATCTCAAGCCCTCCACGATCGCAGAAATGGCTGCTTCTTGAGATTCAATGCTCTCTACTAACTTGAACTGAACCAAGGCACGCACTAAGTTATGGTCTGGATAGTTCACCTTGAAGTAACGATCGCCCATCAGATAGTCGGTGAAGAATCTTAGCCCTAATTCAAATGTGATTAAGCGAATGGCATCAAACAAATAGGCATAGTCCTGTTCTGTGAGAAACGTTTTTGCAATCCTGACATAGCCTCGTAAAATTCCCTCGCATAGATCAGGTTCAAATCTTACCGTCTCCCAGGCTTGGGTTTCTTCGCCGATCGCATTACAGCCTGAGCGCAGACAATCGCCAATATCGTAGTGAATCAAGCCAGGTTTTACAGTGTCGAGGTCAATCACACTCACGGCTTGGTTTGTTTGGGTGTCGAACATGATGTTATTGATCTTAGGATCGCCATGCATCAGTCGCAGTTTTAATTTTCCTGAGTGTTTCGCATTTTCTAAAACCTGTGCCCAAGCTTGGCGATCGCTGACAAATTTCAAACAATAGTTGACTTCTGGCGTGCGAGAAACGGTGGAATTTGATAAGGCTTGATCGTACTGTTGCAAATAAAGCGGCGTGATGTGGAATCCTTCTAGCGTATCTAAGAGCTTTTCAGGAGGTAAATCACTCACCAAGCAATGAAACAGTCCTAAAGCATAACCAATCTCTTCGGCTTGATTGAGATTCTGAATGGTGTCATACGATCGAGAATTTTCAATAAAACTAATGGCTCTCCAAAACGAGTCCTCTTCTAAATAATGATCTTGCTTCTCGTTGGTGAAAATCACTTGTGGCGTTTCCCAACGTCGATCTAGATTCAGCGTGGGAAGTCGATCGCAAATGTGTTGAGTGCAGACACACATATTCTGCATCACCCATTCAGGCTGGCGAAAGACTTGCGTATTCATTCGCTGCAAGACAAATTGCGACGTTTCCAGTGCAACTAAAAAGGTATCGTTAATATTGCCGTTTCCCAATGCTCGAACTTCGCGAATCGATTGCGATGTGAATTTCTGTGCAATCTTGAGCAGATGTTCGGGGGAGTAATGATTTACCATTCTGAGAGCATTGAGAAGATTTCCTCGACATTCTACTATGACGATCGAACCTATAACCGCCCCAGACGTTCACCCGATTCAAGAGGTCTTGAATCAGGTTCATGAGAAGTATCGATCGCTCAATTTAGGAACTCCAGCGACCTATATTCCTGAACTGGCAAAAACAGACCCAAAGTTGTTTGGAATTTGCATTGTCACTGTGGATGGAGAGCAGTTTTCGGTAGGCGATGCCGAGCAATTGTTTACGATTCAATCAATCTCTAAGGTATTTGTGCATGGGCTAGCACTCGAAGATCATGGGAGAGAACAGGTACTTTCTAAAGTTGGAGTAGAACCTACGGGCGATGCTTTTAATGCGATCGTGCTAGATGAACAATCGAAGCGTCCTTACAATCCAATGGTGAATGCAGGCGCGATCGCGACGACGAGTTTGATTAAAGGTCAGGGTGCATCAGAACGTCTCAATCGAATGTTGGCAATGTTTGAGCGCTATATCGGACATGAGAGCTACATCGATATGCCAACGTTTATGTCTGAGCGAACCACGGGATTTCGGAATCGCGCGATGGCTTATCTAATGCGGAACTTTGGCATGATTGACGATCGCATTGATGAGTCTTTGGATCTCTACTTTCAGCAATGCTCTTTGATGGTGAATTGCTGTGATTTAGCTACGATGGCAGCGACTCTAGCAAATCAGGGAAAAAATCCGCGCACTGGAGTTCAAGCTGTGCCGTCTTGCTATGTTCGGGATATGCTCAGCGTGATGTATATGTGTGGAATGTACAACTATTCCGGAGAGTGGGCATATCGAGTTGGATTGCCTGCCAAAAGTGGGGTAAGCGGTGGATTGATGGTGGTCGTTCCGGGGAGGTTAGGGCTTGGGATTTTTTCGCCTCCGTTAGATGAGCGGGGAAATAGTGTGCGGGGAGTTAAGGTGTGTGAGGATCTTTCTGAGCAGTTTGGATTACACTTGTTTGAGTGTGAAGAGAGATCGTAGAGTCTACAGAAAATCTATATGAATTGCCCAGTTGCTACTTTGGAAGGAGATCCAAACAAAGCCTCTAATGAGATCGCTTGTGCAGATTGCATTTGCCCATAGCTAAACACATAGGGAACATCAGATGGTAACTGTAGAATAAAACGATCGAGGACATAAGGACTGCCATAAACTACGATCGCATAAAGTTGATCAGTATTGAGCAAGTAAGTAAACCAATCTTGTGCTGCTTGTGTTAGTCCAGCAATCCCTCGAAATGGATTGCCTCGAATGAAGAGCTGCAAGACAGTTGGACTTGCATCGCGAGTACTTAAATCAATGTACGGCGTATGTCGATCGATAATCTGAGTTTGAGTGAATCCGAACTGAGACGGAACTGCGATCGCGGGAGCTGTTCGACCTAAGAACTCACAATCGAGAATGCTATCTACGACTACAATGTTTTGCCCCACACCCGACAAAGTTACTAATCGCGATGGATTCGGCTGATAGACTCGCATCGAATCTCGAAGTAACTGAGCATTAGTTGCTAGCATCTCAGGCTGAGCAATCTTTTGAGTCAGATCATTCGTCTCTAAAGGCAATGAAGCAAGATTTTCCCAAGCATGACCTTCTTCAGACGGAATCTCTGGGATACAAGCTTTCTGCTTCGCTCGCCAGATCCTTTCAACAGATGCACGAATGCGATCGCGATCAATCCGTCCTGCTTCGACTGCTTCACAAACAGCATCGATCGCTTTTTCTGGCTCTAATGGCATCAGCATAATATCGGCTCCAGCTTCGACGGCTAAAACGCACGCTTCTGCTGTTCCATAGCGATTCGCGATCGCACCCATAACTAAAGCATCTGTGACAATCACACCTTCAAATCCTAAATTCTGCCGCAATTCATCTGTGAGAACTTTGGGCGAAAGTGTAGCAGGATAGTTCGGATCGAGTGCGGGAACCTGTAAGTGAGCACTCATCACAACATCGACACCCGCAGAGATTGCATTCCTAAACGGCGGAAATTCAATTGCTTCTAATCTTGCTCGATCGTGCGGAATCAGTGGCAATTCGAGATGCGAATCAACGGCTGTATCGCCATGTCCGGGAAAATGTTTTGCAGTCGTCAGAATCGGATGTTGATGTGCGCCTCGAATAAATGCTTTTGCTAATTCACTGACAATTTCAGGCGTTTCACCGAATGCCCGCACATTAATCACCGGATTATTCGGATTGTTATTGACATCTACTGTAGGAGATAGCAGCCAATTTAAGCCGATCGCTAAACTTTCCTCTGCAGTGATGCTTCCCATCTGTTCGGCATAGTGACCGGCGAGTGGAAGATCGCGTTTGGCAATTTCAGCGATCGACATGGGGGGCGGAAACCAAGTTGCACCTGAGAATCGCTGTCCGACTCCTTCTTCTACATCGGCACAAATCAGTAATGGCGTTGATGCCCAGTTTTGAAGCTGCTGAGTTCTCAGAGCAATTTCTCCAGCACTCGCACCCAATAAAATCACACCTCCCACACCCAAATCTTTGACCCAATGTTCTAGCATGGCGGCGGGGGGTTCCCAGATTGGATATTGGATTTGGTGATCAAATAGAAATCCGGATGCTCTGACAACTACCATCTGAGCAACTTGCTGAGGCAGGGTAAGTGTGTCGAGATTGGGAAGAAAAGAAGCCATGATTTCGCTCTTTCTGAAAATTCAGCTAGTCACTAAGCTTACAAGAGTTTGCTTCCGTTCTGTCTCAAATGGTTGAGCGCGATCGCAGGGCATTCCTTGATAATCATCCCTGAAGAGTTTGGACTGAATCAAAGCCGAGCGTGTCGATACACATCACTCGCAGCACGATGCACGATCGAATGTCGGTAAACCAAAGCATCCATATCCTCAGCATATCCACCTCCAATCACACAAGCGACCGGATAGCCTCGCCCTACACAAGTCGTTAAGACCTGCATTTCCCGGCGATACAATCCAGAATCCGTCAGGGCTAGCTTGCCTAATCGATCTCCGAAATGCGGATCAACACCTGCATCATAAAAAACTAAATCCGGCTTCACTTCAGAAAGTAAATCAGGAAGATACTGATCCAAAACTTGCAAATATTCGTCATCTTCCATTCCTTCTTTTAGAGGAACATCTAAATCACTCTGCTGCTTCGTTCCAGGAAAATTAATTTCACAATGCATCGAGAACGTAAATACACTCGGATCAGATTGAAAAATAAACGCCGTTCCATCTCCTTGATGCACATCGAGATCAACAATCAGAATTTTTTCAACTAACCCTAATTTCTGCAGAACGCGAGACGCGATCGCTAAATCATTAAAGATACAAAATCCCGATCCATAGCTCGGAAATGCGTGATGAGTTCCCCCCGCCGTATTGCAAGCAAGACCACATTTCAAAGCAAGCTGCGCTGTCAAAATTGTTCCACCGACTGCCGTGCAAGTTCGATTCACCAATTCTGAACTCCAAGGCAAGCCAATTCGTCTTTGAGCCTTTGCATCCAGCGTTCCAGAACAATACGCATTCACATAATCGGCAGTATGAACAAGCTCGATCCAATCTTGAGCAGGACGATCGGGAACATGAAACTGATCGAGATCAGCCACTCGATCGCTTAACAATAGCTCGTAAAGTTTCTTAAATTTCTCCATGGGAAAGCGATGACCCAGTGGAAGAGGTGCAACGTAATTAGGGTGGTAAATTAGCGGCAAATCCATCAATCTTTTAATCTGATTACTGTCTGTAGTTTTGTGAATAAAGGCGCTTGAATATTGCTATTTGTAAGACTTTCTAGAGGATTACACCCCTCATCCTTTAGACTGATTCGAGACTTAAGAAACCCGCTGACATCGCACTATGGCTCATTCCACTTGGCACGAATATCTCAATCTCGCTTCATTCTTCGCAAGTGTTGCTGGACTTTATCTTTTGTTGAATCAGAAAAAGGCGCAGACTCAGCAAGAAGAGAACGAAGTTGCCGATCAAGTTTTGTTTTCGATGGCATTTGCCTACTGGATTGTACATTGCATTGCAGTGGGAGCACAGAAGTGGGTTTGTCCAGATTGGACGACCTGTATGTTAAGCCTCAAATGGACAGCCGTGATTTCTTACCTCCTCACTTTCTCCTGCGCATTAAGCTTGCCCCTGCACCGTATTGCTTCCACTCAGCAGCCTGTTGAGTAATTTAGAAGGCGAATCCGAGCCGATCGAAGTTCGCTGCCTCATTTCAAAAGTTGAGCGATCGCGTTTTCAAGTTGCTCCTGTGCCAGTGTCGTCAGAATAAACACCTCTTGCACGGTTTTGCCTTGACGCGCGATCGCTTTAAATCCACCGCGAATCGGTACAGAAATCTTCAGCTTAAATTTGGGTGAATGAGCGCGCACAGAGCCAATGACTCCGGGCGTAATCGTCTGAATTCCCTCAACTTTAACCAGCTTTTCAAGCAGGGCAATCAGCCCTGGAATATGGGTGGAATGGTTGAGAACCAGTCTTCCCTGCTCATTTTTCATGCTTGCTCCAAGGGAGCCATCGTTAAGCCCTCCATGCCAAGCTGCATGTGATAAAGCTCCGCCTGCTCTAGCGGTCCCGTCCAAACGATCGCCTGTCCCTCAAAATGCACCTGATTCGTCAATTTCCAAGCCAGATCAGCAGTCATCTTCGGAATGTACTGCATCAGACACCGGGCAACATGCTCAAACGTATTGAAATCGTCATCAAGCACAATGACTTTGTAATTCGGGTAGGTTTGGCGGGTTGTCTGACTTGTTTTTTCAGGAGTGGTCACACTTCCAGCCATTGAAATAGCACTGATAGAAACGCGCTTCATGATGCTGGCAAAATCTACAAAATTTCCTAACAAATTCTAATTCACTCTTCGCCAAGTCGGGCAGTTCTCAGTATAGTAATCTTGTACGATAGCATGTAAACGAAGATCTCTGCTTAAATTACGGGTGCAGCACTGAAATTCAGACGATGCGAAGAAAAAACCGCCAAAAACGAGAAGGCAGCAGCGTGTTTAAAAACTTAAGTTTAATGTTGGCGGGGAGTGGATTGCTGCTCGGGGCAGTTCTGCTGGTTGGGTTTGCACGATCGGGCAATCAGTTCTTTGATCACTTGCGATCGCTCATTGCCTCAAACTCACCGGAACCGAAGGTCGAAACGCGCTCGGTTGTCATTCAACAAGTTCGCCAAGCCAGCGAACTGACCACAGCGGTTTTTACAATGGAGGCGGTCGTTCCCACTCAGCAAGATGCTGCGATCGCAGGGGTCGTCATTGGGACAACTAAGCTTTTGTATATTGCGCGGGGAGAAGTGCGAGCAGGCGTCGATCTCAGCACGCTGAAGCCTGACAATGTGCAGATTGTCGGGGATACAATCCGATTGCAACTGCCCGCACCAAAAATTTTAGACAAGAAAATCGATGTGACGCGTTCGAGTGTCTACGACTACAATCGCGGCCCGCTTGGGTTAGGCCCTGATGTTGCACCAAATTTACAGAAACTCGCTCAAGACGAAGCTTTAAAGAAAATTCAACTAGCTGCGTGTTCAGATGGCATTTTAGACAAGGCAAACGATCGAGCAAAACTAGTCGTTACGTCTTTAATTCGGGTATCTGGTATCAAAGACGTAATTGTCGAACCGCAACCCGGAAACCCTCAACAGTGTCTTGCCTCTTAAGCATTTAAGTAATAGAAAGAACGCTGAAACTTGAGAGAAAAATCAAGCGTTCTATTACTAAAGTTGTAAACTCAGCTTCAAAAACTTCGTTTGCCGCCTTCAAATCACAATTTAATTTGAGATTAATTTATAAACAGCGTAAAGTCGTAGGGAGAGGCGGGATCACCCTACGGATAGGTGATCCCCAAGTTGAAGAAATTTAAAATAAAAATGAATTCTGAACACACTCAGCATGTTTGCTGTCCATAATAGAATCAGATTCTTCTCAATGATTTGAGAAATTTAGTAACGGTAGATACAAAATTCCATTAGCGCAATATTTGTTCAGAACTACCTAATGTTCGCTCTTTAAATTGTTTGAATTTAGTGCCAAGATTGAGGATTTTTAAGATGCAAGTTGTTCAAACCGTTCATTGTCCCAATTGCGGTAGCCATGCAGAACGATATCGAATTGAACCAGGAGCCTTGACTCGGACGCAATGCCCGGAATGTGATTATCTAATGATCACCTGCTCAAAGTCTGGTCGTGTCATCGAAGCATATGCGCCTGGAATTTATGTTCGTCGATAATCTGTAGCCGTGTTTTGGCTGCGCTCAACTCAAGGATATCTGTTCTTCAAGTTGAGCGCAGCTTAAAACCAAACTCCACGCTCAACTTCCAGCAAACGATGCGCGCAACTGCCCGCAAGCCGCATCCGCTTCCAATCCGCGCGTCCGCCGCACACTCACCGCGATTCTCCGATCTTTCAACGCCTTCACAAACCCATCAATCCGACGCTGATCTGGTCGTTGATAATCCGCTTCGCTAATCGGATTGTACGGAATCAGATTCACATGGCTCTGGAATCCCCGTAAATGATCTGCAAGCTCGATCGCATGTTCAGCACAATCATTGACTCCAGCCAACAAAATATACTCAAACGTCACTCGCCGTCCCGTCAGACGCACATACTCGCGACATTCTTCTAAAAGTGCTTCTAACGGATATTGACGTGCACTCGGAATTAATTGCTCTCTCACCTGCTGATTCGACGCATGTAAACTTACCGCCAGCGTCGCCTGCAAGTGGTGATCCGCAAGTTTGCGGATTCTCCCAGGAATCCCGACCGTAGAAATAGTGATATAGCGCCGACCAATGCCAATATCTTCATTAATCGATCGCACTGCCTCTAAAACATTTTCCGCGTTCAGCAAGGGTTCGCCCATGCCCATAAACACGATATTGCTAACCCGTTGCTGAAAAACTTCTTGCACTGTTAACACTTGATCCACAATTTCATGGCGTTCCAGATTGCGCTTAAATCCGCCTTTACCCGTCGCACAAAAATCACAAGCCATCGGACAACCGACTTGCGAAGAGACGCAAACCGTTAACCGCTGCTCACTCGGAATTCCAACGGTTTCAACAATTTGACCGTCGCTTAATCGCAACAAGAATTTCACCGTGCCATCTAAAGCGGTCGCTTGGTGATGAATTTCCGATCGCCCAATCGACCAATCCGCTACCTGCGATCGCCATTGCTTCGGAAACACAGAAATTTCAGCTAAAGAGCGGATGCCCCGCTGATAGATCCACTGATGTAATTGTTGTCCCCGGTATGCGGGTTGCTCTTGCGTTTTGACCCATTCCGTTAACTCTGGTAAAGACGCTCCAATTAAGGCTTTCATAAAACACTCGATCGCGAGAAGAAGGAAAAATAATATGTTGCTGGCAAACAACTTCACTCAAACTTTACGGAAATTACAGAGAGCCGATGAATAGAGAGATTAGGTCTGTTGGTTCTGAGGCAACCCGCTCTCTCGTTTTAATTTGTGAAGTTAGAGAGTTCTATCTTAGACTGTTCAGCCAACCAACTGAGATAAAGCCGCATTAAATTACGTACTCTCATTTAGCCATTTGTAAAAATACTTACTTACTTTTAACAAAAAAGAAAATTAGTTGGGACAATGATCCGTAGAAACCCCGCTTTATGTTTTTTAATCCTGGTACAAACTTCTATGAGGATTTCAGAGATTGAACTTTTGTCCAACCTTCTATCGAATTCCACCGCTGGAAATGAAAGATCACTCATTTGGGTGAAACGCTTTTTCAGCGTTCATTTGATTAAATTGCTAAATATTTCCTTTTTGTTTAAATCTTTTTCTTTTCATCATGCGCGTTGTCAACTTAGCACGTCTCACCTCTACTTCATCCAATTTCTTCGCCTGCTAGGACATCAACGATTCACTTCAAAAAGCTTCTATCCTCATCTGTCCATCCGCTTCGATCTGGTAACCTTGTGGAAATGTCGAATCATACACTTCCTGACAAACTCGTACGAATTGGCTCCGTGGAAATCAGCCTGAGTCAATCGGAAGAACTGTTCCGAGCTTATGTCGAAACTGCCAACGATATGGTTTACACCGTTGACTTGACAGGAACTCTGACCTACATGAATTCCTATGGTCAAAAACTGCTGGGATGTCCTAGAGACGAAATCTTAGGACGATCGTATTTAGATTTTGTCTCCCCGCTTTATCGCGAAAAAACAATGCAAGCGTTCGCGAATTTAATGCAGACCGGAGAGTTGAGAGATTTTGAGTTTGTGCTGACGACAGCAGTGGGCACAGAGATTTTTCTAGAAGTAAATGGAAAACTCCTCTGCCGCGATGGCGAACTCATCGGCGGTATAGGAATTGGGCGAGATGTGACGGAAAGAAAGCGGATTGAAAAACAGTTAAAAATCTTTTCTCGCGCAGTTGAATCCGCCTATGACAGTACCGTAATTACGGATTTGAACGGAGAAATTATCTACACAAATTCTGCGGCGAGCCGAATTTTTAACTGGCAAACCGACATGATGATCGGGGCACATGCTGCAATTTTTTACCCCGAGAAAAAGCAGACCGAAGAGTTAATTAAACAAGCAATCTCAGGCGGTTGGAGCGGTGAAGTCATTTGTAATCGTCGCAACGGCGAATCTTTTCCTGCTCTGGTTTCCGTCAGTCCGGTCTTGGATGAACGTAATCGCCCAACCGCAGTTTCAATGATTACCCGTGACATCACGGTGCAGAAACGAACAGAAGACGAACTTGCCACAAAGAACGATGAGTTAGAACGGGCAAGCCAGATGAAGTCGGACTTTTTGGCGAACATGTCACACGAGTTGCGCACTCCACTGACTTCGATTTTGGGCTTTTCGTCGATTTTGCAAAAACAAATCTTCGGCGGTCTGAATTCAAAACAACAGATCTACATTCATCAGATCTATCAAAGCGGTCAGCATTTGCTAGGCTTGATCAATGATGTCTTAGACTTGTCGAAAGTCGAGGCAGGACAGTTGCGCTTAGAACTCGCGCCGCTCGTCGTCGATGAAATTTGCGAGAAAACCTTGGGGTTTGTCAGTGAACAGGCTCGCATAAAAAATTTGACCGTGAACTATGAGATCCAGCCGGATCTAGAACCCTTGATGGCAGACGAATTGCGGCTGCGCCAGATGCTACTGAACTTGCTCTCGAATGCGATTAAGTTCTCGAACGAAGATCATGAAATCGGACTGAGCGTGAAACTCAATGGCGAGTTTCTAGATTTCACCGTTTGGGATCAAGGGATTGGAATTGCAGAAGACAAACAGCATCTCTTGTTCAAACCCTTTCAGCAGGTCGATGGCTCATTGTCTCGTAAGCACGAAGGCACAGGTTTAGGGTTAGCGTTGACCAAGAAACTCGCTGAACTTCACGCTGGAACGGTGCTCATGCACTCGAAGGAAGGAGAAGGAAGTCAGTTTACGATTCGCTTACCGATGAATCTTCAGCATCCGGCAACGGTTGGAACGATTGCGATCGAACCCAATCGTCGCTGATTCAAATATCCGTTCGGCATTCTGCATCTTAATGGTGGAGAGATCGCGCAAACTGTGCGAATCGATGGAACGGAGCAAAACGGTATTCCAAAGTACGAATCGCCCTCAACCAAATGTGATAAAGCTGACAATCAGTTGAGTCTTGAGGGCAAAGTGCATGAGTGGTTTAGGTGGATTGAATAAATCTCCAAAGGGTGTTGTATTGGGACTGGTGCAGCTACAGCTTCCAAATGTTGTCACGCCCGACGATCTTGCGGCTCAGACCGATCGCATTTGCCAAATGGTCAGCAAAGCCCGTCGTAATATGCCCAGTATGGATTTAGTCGTCTTTCCAGAGTATTCCCTACACGGACTCTCGATGGACACAAATCCAAAAATTATGTGCCGAATCGATGGTCCAGAAGTTCAAGCCTTCCAAGCCGCCTGCCGAGAAAATCGCATTTGGGGATGCTTCTCGATCATGGAGTACAACCCACACGGCAATCCCTACAATAGCGGCATCATTATCGACGACCAAGGCGAATTGAAACTCTACTACCGGAAACTGCATCCTTGGGTTCCGGTTGAGCCTTGGGAACCTGGAAATCTGGGAATTCCGGTCTGTGAAGGACCGAATGGCAGCACGCTTGCGTTAATTATCTGCCACGACGGCATGTTCCCAGAAATGGCGCGCGAATGTGCTTACAAGGGTGCGGAAATCATGATTCGTACCGCAGGATATACCGCTCCAATCCGCCACAGTTGGCAAATTACCAACCAGGCGAATGCGTTTTGTAATCTGATCTACACCGCATCTGTGTGTATGTGCGGCACAGATGGCACATTTGACTCGATGGGCGAAGGTATGTTTGTCAATTTCGACGGAATGCCCTTAGTGATGGGCAGCCATCGACCGGATGAAATTATCACAGCCGAATTGCGTCCCGATCTGGTGCGAGAAGCTCGGAGACACTGGAGCGTCGAAAACAATATTTACCAATTTGGGCATCGCGGCTATGTCGCGGTGAAAGGCGGAGCACAGGATTGCCCCTACACCTACATGAAAGACTTGGTGAATGAATCGTATCGCCTGCCTTGGGAAGATGAAGTGATTCACACCGATGGCACAAGCTGCGGATTTGACGCGCCAACGCGATCGTATCAAGGCGAAGAATTACCAACTTCAGTCACCAGAGGTTAAATCATGGGACGGTATGTAGAGGCTGAGCCTTATCAATATCCATTCAATGGCGATTTACGCCCTGAGAATACGGCTCTGATTGTGATTGATATGCAGACAGATTTCTGCGGTAAGGGCGGTTATGTGGACAAGATGGGCTATGACCTGTCTCTGACGCGCGCTCCGATCGAACCGATTCGCAACCTCCTCAAAGTGATGCGAGACTTGAATTACACAATTCTGCACACTCGCGAAGGACATCGCCCGGATCTCTCAGATTTGCCAGAAAATAAACGCTGGCGATCGCAACAAATCGGAGCCGGAATTGGCGATCCGGGACCTTGTGGGCGAATTTTGGTTCGAGGAGAGTCAGGTTGGGAGATTATTCCTGAACTCGCTCCATTACCCGGAGAAGTGATCATTGATAAACCCGGAAAAGGATCATTTTATGCCACTGATCTCGATTTGGTTTTGCACCGTAAAGGCATACAAAACTTGATCCTGTCCGGCATTACCACTGATGTCTGTGTGCATACAACCATGAGAGATGCCAACGATCGAGGATATGAATGTTTGTTACTGTCCGATTGTACGGGTGCAACGGACTATGGCAACCATCTAGCCGCGCTGAACATGGTCAAAATGCAGGGCGGTGTGTTTGGGGCGGTTGCCGATTCGACAGCATTGATTTCTGCGATCGCGTGAGCCTCTGCTCAGGCATCGCAAGATACGTGTTGAACAATACAAAAGCGAGTAGAAAAATCGATTTCAATACGATGGCAATTAACTTCTGTGAGGAGGAACGATGAGCAGTCAGGATTCACCGCGATCGCGCATTTCCCGCCGTCAAGTCATACGCGGATTGTTAGCGACCGGGGCATTTGGTGCAACTTCAAAGCTCTGGGTTGGCTGTACCCCAGCGAACGATTCTTCAACATCTAGTAGCAGCCCCCCCGCAGGCAAAGAACTTGTAATGGGGTTTATCTACGTCGGTCCTAAAGACGATTTTGGCTATAATCAAGCCCACTTCCAGGGAAAAGAAGGTGTCCAAGGTGTGAAAGTCGTCGATCAAGCCAGCGTGCCTGAAACGACCGAAGTACAAGAAGCAATGCGGAACATGATCGAGCAGGACAAAGCAACCGTTCTGTTTCCCACCTCATTCGGCTATTTTGACCCGCATATTCTTAAACTCGCCACCGATTATCCAGAAGTACAATTTTTCCACTGTGGCGCAATGTATGATGCAGCCAAGCATCCCAAGAATGTCGGCAGCTATTTTGGTTACATTGATGAAGCGCAGTATGTTGCAGGCGTGGTTGCCGGGCATATGAGCAAAACCGGAAAGTTAGGTTTTGTGGCAGCAAAACCAATTCCACAAGTGCTTCGCAACATCAATAGTTTTACCCTGGGAGCGCGAAGCGTTAAGCCAACAATTACAACCCAGGTGATTTTTACCGGGGACTGGTCTTTGCCAGTAAAAGAAGCGGAAGCGACCAACAGTTTGATTGACCAAGGGGCAGATGTGATTACTTGCCATGTAGACAGTCCGAAAGTTGTGATAGAAACGGCAGAGAAACGCGGGGCGTTTACATCTGGCTATCACGCCAATCAGGCAGCACTTGCGCCGAAAGGCTATCTGACGGGTGCAGAGTGGGATTGGACGAAGGTGTATTCCGATTACGTCAAGATGATTCAAGAAGGTAAAACCTTGATGAATGGAGGGATTCCGCATTTGCTGCGCGGCGGATATAAGGATGGATTTGTGAAGATTTCGGCATTTGGACCGGCGGTATCTGAGACTGCGAAGAAGGACGCAGAAGCCGCGAGGGACAAAATGAAGGCGGGTTCGCTAGTCATTTACAAAGGCGGACTCAAAGATAATACGGGTAAAGAGGTTGTCCCTGCTGGAAAAGACTATGCGACAACTGCGATCGAGCTTGAATCGATGAACTGGCTCGTAGAAGGGGTCGTTGGTAAAACGGCTTAGCAGTCTCGCTCAAGCTAGAGATTTGTTAGATCTGCGACGTTTCTAGAAAAAATGAGATCCTGATACTAAATTGGTTTGATTTGGTTACAAATCAATTCGGTGTCAGGATTTCGAGTGCAATGGGTGAAGTCGTTTAGAGTGATAAAGACTTTCTTTTTGCAATCCAGAACGATGAGTTGGATGAATTTGGTTTGGCTAGCTGGCGGCTTGGGAATTGGATTTGTGGGGGGTTGGTGGGCGAAGCGATCGTCTAAAGTCGCATCCTCTACTCCCGATCGCACATTGGAATTGGCGTATCAATCCGCACTCGAACTTGCGCAATTCAAGGCAGGATTTTTAGCCCGCACTTCCCACGAGTTACGATCGCCCTTAAGTGGATTAATCGGTTCGCAGCAATTAGTTCTAGGCGATCTCTGCGAATCGCCTGAAGAGGAGCGCGAATTTATTGAACAGGCGAACCTATCCGCTTTAAAGCTCGTGAAATTATTGGATGAAGTCATCCATGTTTCTAAAGTCGAATATGGAACCAGCCCATTAGACTTTCAGTCTGTTTCCGTCAGTGATGTGTTTGACAATGTATTTTCTTTAACGCATCTATTAGCAGAGAACCGGAATTTGCGATTTCAAATCGTGTTACCAGAACCCGATCTGGATGTGTTTGTCGATCGCAAAACGCTAGAGCAGATTTTAGTCAGTTTGATCAGTAGCGCGATCGCAACAATGCAGGAAGGCACGCTCAAGCTCTCAGCTCACATAGAATCCGAATTTGCAGTGATTGAGCTAGAAGATCAGCGACCGATCGAGGTATGGCGAGAAGCGATCGATCTGCTCAAAGCCGAAGCTCCAAAAGATTTAGACCCACCTTCTCTGGGATTTCGCCTGCTGATGAACCAAACTTTGGTCGAGGTGATGAACGGTCGGTTAGAGTTAGGAAAGTTGAACGAAACCGTCACACAACTGCGGTGCGTTCTTCCTCGAAATGCGGTTCAATCTTAGGCATGGATTCACTCATCGGTCAGACAATTTCAAACGGCAAGTACACCCTGCAAGAAGAGATCGGGCGGGGAGGATTTGGCATTACCTTCAAAGCCGTTCATCACTTTTTGGATCAAACCGTCGTGATCAAAACGCTGAATGAAGCTTTGAAGGCAGAGAAAAACTTTGCCGATTTTCAGCGCAAATTCCAAGATGAAGCCCGACGGCTTGCGACTTGTATTCATCCCAATATTGTCCGGGTCAGCGACTTTTTTGTTGAAAACGATCGCGCTTACATGGTGATGGATTACATTCCAGGGCAGACCTTGGAAGACTTAGTCTTTCCTGATCGACCGCTGCCCGAAGCGATCGCAATTCGCTACATCCATCAAATCGGCTCAGCCCTTGAAGTCGTTCACCGCAACGGTCTGCTGCATCGAGATATCAAGCCGCAAAACATCATTTTGCATGAGAAAACTCAAGAAGCAATTCTCATCGACTTTGGAATTGCACGAGAATTTACACCGAATCAAACCCAAACTCACACGCAAATGATGTCGGTCGGATATGCACCAATCGAACAGTATTTTGCTCAAGAAAAACGCAGTCCTGCTAGTGATGTTTACGGTTTAGCAGCAACCCTGTATGCATTAGTCACCGCCAGAATTCCGACGGCATCAATTTTACGCGATCACGAACAGATGCCCGAACCCAGAGAGTTAGAACCTTCGATCAGCCCAGGCGTGAATCAAGCCATCCTGCGCGGAATGGCGATGAATGCCAGCGATCGACCTGCGACGATCGCGCAATGGCTAGAGCTATTGCCCCTGTCTAGCCCAACGGTGACTCAGCTTAGCTCAACGGTGACTCAGCCCCCTAAACCGGGAACTGCTGCAACCGTTGTCGTGCTGCCTGCGCGTGAACCGATGACGACGATCGCGAAACCGGGATTGCGAGTCGTTTGGCTCCTTGCTGCTTTATCAGGATTAACGCTCACTGGAGTCGCGATCGCGATTCTCTGGTGGCAATCCCGCCAAACCCCGGCACCACAACTTACGCTCAATTCCCCAAGCCCCTTGCCCTCGGTTTCTCCTACCCCTTCTGCACCACCGAAACCTACGCCTTCTGAAACACCAAAACCCAAACCGAGCGTTGCTGCATCGCCCACTCCGACACCCGCACCCCAGCCTGTGCGGATCGATCCATCCCTGCCAGCGCCGATTACAGAAGAATCTCCCACTGCCTCTCGAGCCAATCCGAGTCGCGTTCCAGGCTTTGCTGTTGGCACTTCAGAACGAGAGGTGCGAGCCGCACTAGGAGAGCCTGCCCAAACGAAACCGGGCTATTGGCAAAATACTCGCAGCGTTTTGTATGAGGTTGTTCCCGATCGCATTACCTTGGCATATTTATACGATCGCAATAGTAACCAAGTCAGACAAACTGAAGCCTCCTTTGCTCAAGCTGTGGATAATTTGACCATGCAAGTCACAGTCAATGGCATGTTAGGCAGTGAAGCAAATCCAGAAGTGATTGAGGCGTTGAAGCGAGTGTATCGCAGACAGAGCAATCTCCATAATTTCCAACAGGGCAATCTGCAAGGAGTCATTGCCCGGAATGAACAAGATCGGATTTATGTGGGCGTTTGGGAGGCAGGCTTGCATGACTAATATCCGCTTTTGTGAGCAACAGAAAAAATTTGTTCTGCTCTTGCACTCCCGACATACCGCCAGTGCCAAGGTTCAAAGCTCACGCCCTGCTTGTTATTGCGTGGGAAGGAGAGCTCAAATCCATATTGATCAGCCATCGCAGCTAACCATTGATACGCCCGAGTGTTTGCAAAGCTGATTTGTAAATCCGTATCGGGGCGTTGCCGATCAGCAATATCGATTGCATAGCCTGTATGATGTTCGCTGTATCCGGGTGGAGCGCTCCATTTTGCCGCTGCTTGTTTGCTGCCTCGACGGGCAATCTGTTGCTTCCATAATCCAGTCTGCACCGAGACAGACCGAAATCCAGAAATTGGCATCAGCGACACACCTGATTTTCGAGCCGCGATCGCCATCTGCTGAAAAGCTTGAACGGCTTCAACATCCATCGATTCAGACCTCGAAGAGCGGCTACGGACAAACTGACCGACCGTTTTCAATCGCGATGGATCGTCTTCTCGATAAGGAAAGTGTCCGTAGGAAGGTCGCATCGTGCTAGCTGGTACAGTTCGTACCGGAATCTCTAGCGTTTCTGTCTGTGAAACAACGAATTGTGGAATCAGTCCAACAATAGTGCTGGTTGTGAGAGCCGCGATCGCCAAAAATCGCAACAGCTTTAGAGATATCCAAGAGAGTTTCATCCAACGTCCTCGCGCAACCTAAGATCAAGCCTATGGTCTTCTTCGATAGCATCATTCATGGTTTCAGCATAATTTCCGCAAAAAGTAAGAAATGTTCAGCAATCTAGCGGAACGGGTACTTGAAAATACACCCGTCTAAAATTTCAGTTGTCCTTGATGAATGAAGCCTGGAGTTCCGCACACATCTGTTGTGTACCAATCTCCTTTCCGTTCATAAACGTTAATTTCTTGCTTTTCTCGCACGGCACAAAGAATCGCTCCATTCGGCGAAGCTCTGACATTCGAGGGTGGATCAATTACAGTGGCAACGTCTGCTTTGGAGACTGAATCTTGCGGTACTGTTTGACCACAAATGCGCGCTAGCATTTGCTCAGTTGCAGCAGATTGAGGACGATTCACCTGTTGTTCTGGCAAGCTTTTCCAAGTCCCGCTCGCACAGTCGGTTTCTGCTCGAACTTGTTCGGCATCGAGATAGTAAACAAAGCGAATCACCGCAGGATTACTGGCATCGATCGAACAAGTATCTAAGGTCAACGTTTGCGATCTCAATGTTGTTCCTGTTTGCAATCTGCACGATGCGTCGATCGCGGGTACAGGTTTAGCAGGCGGCTCAGGAGGCTTTGCGGGTTGCTCAGGAATTGGAGAAGGCTTTGACTGCGGCGGTTCGCTGGGTAAAGGTGCAGGAGATGGGTCGAGAGATGGCTTCGGAGACGGAGATGCGATCGCGTTCGCGACTGGCGAGTTCGATACGATCGGAGTCGGTCGGCTTGTGAAGTAGGCAATCAGCCCAGCGATGCCCGCTAGAGAAGCCACTGCCACGCCAACAAATGCCCATTGCCAAGTCCAGGGAGATCGTGCCACAGAGGGCGGTTGGGTTAGAGGTGTTGGCGCAATCTGTATCGTATCGTTAGGGATTTGAGAGACAGACGGCAGGATCGTCGAGGGTGGAACTGCACCGGGCGTTAATGCGATCGCCATGTCTTCTGCGCCTGCAAATCGTTGATTGGCGTAGGGCTGAATTGCTCGATCGAGGACTGCTGCAAAGTCAGGACTCCCATTCGGAGCATACTGCTGCCACAATACTTTTCCGGTCATCGGATCATTATCTAGCTGTTGTGGCTGTCTGCCAGTCAGCAGATAGATTGCAGTTAATCCCAAACTATACAAATCACTGGAAAATACGGGACGACCTGCCATCTGTTCCGAGGGTGTATATCCAGGGGTTCCAATCACGATCGAATGGGTTGGATTCCCGCTAGCACTCATTACCGTATTGATCGTTTCTTTGACGGCTCCAAAGTCAATCAGAACGGGTTTTCCGTCCGAATGCCGCAGAATGATGTTGTCGGGTTTGATATCGCGATGGACAATGCCTTGACGATGAATATCTGAAAGCGTGGGTAAGAGATCCAGTAAGAGCGATCGTGCTTGCCTCTCACTAAACACGCCTCGCGATTCGACGCACTGTGTCAAGGTTTCGCCTTCGATCCATTCTTCTACCAGGTAGAACTCTTCTCCTTCGGCAAAGTAAGCATAGAGCCGTGGAATTTGATGGTGATGTTCCCCTAATTGTTCGAGAATTGCGGCTTCTCGTTGAAATCGCTCTTGGACGAGTTGATGAATTTGGAGATTGTCATGAATGGGTTTGAGTTGCTTGAGAACACATTTTCGTCTCGAAGGCATTTGAGTATCTTCGACCAGGTAGGTTTTGCCAAATCCTCCCTCTCCCAAAACATTGAGAATGCGATATCGATTGCTCAGAAGATTGATCGGACTACTCATGCATCAAATTTCTCGAACTGAGGAATATCTCATTTTACAGTCTGAAATTTTGCTTCGTATAGTGCTTACTTTTCTTGCTATTGAACAGCACGAGATTGCATCAAAGCTGAGCTTTAAGTCGGTATCTGGATGTTGTGAATCAGCCCTATCAATTTAAAAAACTCCGAGCTTCTGCAAGCCCGGAGTTCTGGAATATCCCGAAGTTCTGGGATACGTTTAGTAGCGATCGCGGGTACTCGATACATCAGCAGGATCGCGATACGCTGTTGCCGACGATGACGACGAGTACTCATCGCGACTGCTCTTGCGTCCCATCAAACCAAACAGACCCAACAACCCTAACAAGCCCCAATAGCCATTCCGACCTTCTTGATGATAATCAGCATCAACCGCAGTCGTTCCAGTTCCAGTTCCCGGTTCGCCAGGAGTGGTTTGGCTCATCGCTGGCAGAGACAACGGAGCAAGAATCAAAGCAGATACAATTGCAAACTTTGCAGCAAAATTAGACATGATTTATAAACCTCGTTTCACCTTGAACGACTCCAGCGTAGAAATTTTGAACCCCCGTTAAATCTGACTAAAGCTTGAGATCCCCTCTGTTAATAGGGACATTTCGTGGTAAAGAACCCTCTTCACTTAGCAGCATGAATATTTCAAAACCGTTACATTGATTGGGTTTGCGGCGCAACGCGATCCCGTCCGGTGATAGGCTAAGAAACGTAGAAAACAAAAGGATTTATTAAGAGGCTTCTCCATGACGGGTTCTTCGCACCTTCCACTTTTGTTACGGGCAGCACGAGGCGAGGCGTTGGATCGTCCGCCAGTTTGGATGATGCGACAGGCTGGTCGCTATATGAAGGCATATCGGGATTTGCGCGATCGCTATCCGTCATTCCGGGAGCGGTCTGAAATTCCAGAAGTCGCGATCGAAGTCTCGCTGCAACCGTGGCGCGCATTTAAGCCCGATGGAGTGATTTTGTTTTCAGATATTGTGACTCCTTTACCGGGGCTAGGTATCGAAATGGATATCGCTGAAGGAAAAGGACCCATTATCGCGGATCCGATTCGCTCTCAGGCTCAGGTGGACAAGCTCCATCCTTTGGTTCCTGAAGAGACGATGCCGTTTATTAAAACGATTTTGAATTCATTGCGCGAGGAAGTGAAGAACGAGGCAACCGTTCTTGGTTTCGTCGGTGCGCCTTGGACGTTGGCAGCATATGCGGTGGAAGGAAAAGGGTCGAAAACCTATTCGGTGATTAAGAATATGGCGTTTTCTGATCCAGCCATTCTGCATCAGTTGTTGTCGAAATTGGCAGATGCGATCGCAACGTACGCTTGTTATCAAATCGATTGCGGCGCGCAAGTGATTCAGATGTTTGATTCTTGGGCAGGTCAGCTTAGCCCCCAAGATTACGATACGTTTGCATTACCGTATCAGCAACAAGTCTTCCGCAAGATTAAGCAGGTTCATCCGGAGACTCCGTTGATTCTGTTAGTGACCGGAAGCGCAGGTTTGTTAGAGCGGATGTCGAAAGCAGGCGCGGACATTTTGACGATCGATTGGACAGTCGATATGGCAGATGCGCGTGCCAGATTGGGCAAAGATGTGAAAGTGCAAGGAAACCTTGATCCAGGCGTATTGTTTGGCTCGAAGGAATTTATCCGCGATCGCATTCTCGACACGATTCGCAAAGCAGGCAACCGAGGACATATTTTGAACCTGGGTCATGGCATTTTGCCGAATACGCCTGAGGAAAATGCAGCTTACTTCTTTGAGACTGCAAAACAAGTTGATCAACTCCTGAGCGCTGTCTAATCGCTTTGATTCGAGAGTTTAGCCCCCTAAGTCCCCCAATCTGGGGACTTTGAGCAAGAGAAATTATTCTGACTTGAGAAATTTCTACCGTTCAAAGTCCTGCAAATTTGGGAGATTTAGGGGGCTGGATCTGTTTTAAACGTCGCGAAAACACTGACCCTACTGATTCACTGAAAAGACAGGTGAAAGGATCAGAAATAGGCAGAAGCGTTTATTCTGTTTATTCATAGGGATTTCCTCACACGTAATCATGTCTTTCATCCATCATCACCTCCCCCAATGACCAAGCGAATTTTTGTGACAGGTGCAACAGGTTGCATTGGTCACTACCTTGTTGAAACCCTGATCCAAGAGACTGAGCATGAATTATTTTTGCTAGTTCGGGATGCCCGAAAGCTCAAGATCGATGTGACTTTCAGACCGAATGTGACTGTGATTCAATCTGATATGCAGGAGATTGAGCAGCATCGGGATTTGTTACAGACGATCGATTGTGCAATCTTAGCGGCAACCGCTTGGGGTGGAGATGCTGTTTATGACGTGAATGTGGAGCGGAATCTGCAATTGATTTCCATGCTTGATCCCAATCGGGTGGAGCAAATTCTCTATTTTTCGACTGCGAGTATTCTCGATCGTCAAAATCAACTCTTGCCTGAAGCGAAGGAAATGGGCAATGAGTATTTGAAGTCAAAATATCTTTGCTATGAGCAATTAGAGCAGTTAGAGATCTCTAAGAAAATCACCAAACTCTTTCCAACTTTAGTGATTGGCGGTGGAGATCGATATCCTTATTCAGCCATCACTGCCGGGATTCCCGGCGTCGCGAAATGGGCGAAATTAATTCGGCTGTTTAAGGCGGATGGAAGTTTTCACTTTACACATGGACATGATATTGCCCAGGTTGTGCGATACTTGGTCGATCATCCCGCACCGGGACAAAGTTTAGTTTTAGGCAATGCAAAAATTACGGTAAATCAAGCGATCGAGGAATTGTGTGATTACCTGAAATTACGCCCCTTGATGAATATTCCGCTCTTGTGGATGGCGGATATTATCATCTTTCTGTTTCGGATTCAGGTGGGCGAATGGGATCGGTTTTCGATGAAATATCGCCACTTTACACATCTGAATCCAGTGAGTCCGGCATCCTTTGGGATGGCGAATTATTGCTCGACGATGGAGGATGTGTTGAAGTTGAGTGGGGTGAAGAAAAGGTTAGGGAGATAGAGGAGTAGGAACTGGAAAAGTGGAAGATGGGGAGAATCGTGTGCGATGTTTCGCAACAGGCAACAGAAGAAATTGTTTTAACTCTCCCCATTCCCCCATCTTGCCTAGATGAGCTTGATCGAGCGGAAGGCGAGAAATAAGCCATAAGCAACCGCGATCATGCTGCCAACTAATGCAAAGTAAGTGACTACTGCCATAAATTTTGTCTCCTAAGACTCCTAACAAAACTATACAGAATATTGCGATCGCTTGGATCGGAGCTTGTATATCTGATGAGTGCAACGCAATCAAGTGAACTGCTGCCGGAATTAGGTCTGCGATCGTTCGAGTTTCACTCCCGCATAGCAAACCAAGACGATGTGGTTAGTGCTTCCCTCGAAACACTTCAGGAAAAGTAATGTCACTCCACACTTTCATTGACCGGGAAGCGATCGAGTAATTGAATTGCCCGTCCCGCGTTCGCCTTCAAAGCATCGGAAACGTGGGGCGTATGCGGAATCTGCGACAGAAAATCCAACGTCCGCCGCAACAATCTCACTACATCTCCCTCATCCAAGCTCGTATTCTTACACAACTCCAACCAATCGACTCCTAAAGCCCACTGCTCGACCAATCCCACCATTTCATCTTCTAGCCACACCGGAAGCACGACCTGATACCGCCGCTGCACCTGAAACAGTTGCCGTCGCACCCGTCTTAACTCGCTCAACGCTTCTAGCACAGGTTCCGACACATCATAGCGAGTCCAACTATCCGGACGCGAAACCTCGGTTACTAAGGCAGCACAAGCGGTCGCCAAGTGATGCGGATCAAGATGATCCAAATCATGGGACATCAGCGCCAATCCTAACCACAGTTCGTTATCTCCGCGAATTGCAGCCGTCGCTTCTCCAAGAATTGTCGGAGTCAAATCATCCAGACATCCAAACTTCCTGAGTACCTCGATCAGCGCCACAAATTCTTCCCAGTGTCGTTGAGATTGACGATCGAGTTTTTCTTGTCGATCGTCAATCTCACTTTGCAGCATTTC
Source organism: Leptolyngbya sp. UWPOB_LEPTO1 (assembly GCF_017302695.1). Lineage (NCBI taxonomy): Bacteria > Bacillati > Cyanobacteriota > Cyanophyceae > Leptolyngbyales > Leptolyngbyaceae > Leptolyngbya > Leptolyngbya sp. UWPOB_LEPTO1. Next base: position 24,368 of record NZ_JAFLCJ010000008.1, read on the forward strand.
TATCCGCTTCTGCCGCTTGATAATTTGGGGACGATCGCCCCACTGATGCACTGGATGCGCCTCAAGCTGAGCCTGAACAGCATTCAACCTTTGCTTCTGCGCGTAAACTTCCGGCGCATCATCTGGCAATCCGGCGGGGTCGGGAATCATTTGTGCGATCGCTGCACTTTCTTCTGTTCCTCGACGCGCCTGTCCTGGTTTAAATACCAACTCCGGAGGTGGGGTCAACTCATCGACTTCCTGCAATCGCGGAATCTCACCTCGAAGGGCAACCACATCTGCAACGCTTGCCACATACCAGCGATTGTTCTGCCCCAAACATACAAAGTAAGGAAACTGCCCAGAACCAGGAGCCTTCATCACCAAAACGGCTGGAATTAGTGTGGAGCCATCTCCTTTCAGTGTTAAAGCAGTTCCTGCAACGGCAAAAGAAAGTGCGATCGCCCGTTCCCCTGCTTGCATATCATCTGCTTGACTTTGCAACGTTTTCAGCAAGCGCTTCTCTTCTTTGATTCGCCCTTGTAGCTTTTCGTATTGCGTCAAAAGCTTCCAATCAATGTCAGAAACGATCGTTTCAAGTTGTTTTAATTCGAGCTTACAGCGATCGAGCTCTTGCTGTTGCGGGCGTAAATAAAGCGTTGACAAATATTGTCCAAAACTGCGTTCGATCAATTCTTTTACTTCTTCGATCGAATGCGTTTGCAACAAATTCAACACCATCCCATAACTGGGTGTGAACTGGCTGACTAATGGATCGGCTCCAGACGTTGCTAAATACGCCGCTTCTTTTGCCCCTTCAAACGGCGTTTGTACCGTCACAACATAGCCTTGATCGTCCATGCCGCGTCGTCCTGCCCGCCCTGACATTTGCAGAAACTCGGAAGGATTCAGCAATCGATGCCCTGCATCTGTCCGCTTAGAAAGACTGGAAATCACCGTCGTTCTCGCAGGCATGTTAATCCCCGCTGCCAGTGTTTCTGTAGCAAATACGACTTTAATTAAACCCTCTTGGAACAGTTCTTCGACTAGACCTTTCCAAGCCGGGAGAATTCCAGCATGGTGAGCGGCAATGCCGCGATACAGCGGTTCAACTTGTCCTGCCCGTCCGGCTTCAGGATTACGATCGAGAAAATCATCAATCCGTTTTTTTAACCTTGCCGTTTCCACGTCATTCACCAAGGTTAAAGCACCCAGTTCATTGACCGCTTTATCACAACCCCGGCGACTAAAGATGAAATAAATCACCGGGAGCATATTCTTCGCGCTCAGTTGGCTAATCGTAAATGCCAAACTGGGCGGTTCTGGGCGAGTTGCTCCGCGTTGATTTGCCCCTCTTGGACGGTACTGAGCACGCTTCGGCTTCAGTTTTGGACTCATTTTCTTGCCCGTCTCATCCAACAGTGGAAACAGTCCCTTCGGAGTGCAGAATGAGAATTGCAGCGGAACCGGACGAAAATCTGAATAAATTAACTCCGTCTCACCATGAACTTGCGAGATCCAATCGGTTAATTGATCACTATTTGCTACGGTTGCCGAGAGTGCGACGAGTTGGATCTCAGGCGGACAGTAAATAATCGACTCTTCCCAAACTGTGCCGCGCTGGCGATCGTTCATGTAATGACATTCATCAAGCACAACCGCCTCTACGCCAATCATTGAAGTCCCGACTTCCCCGATCGGCGTGCCATACAGCATGTTGCGAAAGATCTCAGTTGTCATCACCACAATCGGTGCGTCTCGATTGATTGAAATATCTCCCGTCAGCAACCCGACATTTTCGGCTCCAAACGTTTCTCGAAAATCCCGTAGCTTTTGGTTTGAGAGGGCTTTGAGCGGCGTGGTGTAAAACACTCGTTTCCCACCAGCGAGCGCACGATGAATCGCATATTCCCCCACTAACGTCTTTCCTGATCCGGTCGGGGCGCAGACGACAACGGATTTTCCGGCATCCAGTGCAGCGATCGCGCTCAATTGAAATTCGTCGAGTTCAAACGGGTAGAGCTTAGAAAGATCAACTCTGGAAGGGGAAGTGTTCACCACGGAAAGCCAAAAGGTAAGGACTAAAAATCAGATAAAAGTCTTAAATGATTTTACGCTCTCATGCTAACGTAAGCGATCGATATTACCGCAGAATGCGGTTTTGATCGAAAAAAAGTTCGCTTGATCGCTTCGAGGCAAAATGCAATAGAGTAGATTATTCTATGCTTTGGTCTGGGGTTCGGAGCGCAACTATGGCGGTAGACAGTTCGATCGATAGAATGTGGTCTGAAGTTCTGGACGTTTTGGCCCTCAAGTTCAGCCGCCCAACGTTTGAGGCGTGGGTGAAAACGGCGATCCCTGAAGAGCTGACAGAAACTTGTTTAACGTTGAGAACCTCGAATCCATTTGCCAAGAACTGGATTCAGAAGTACTACATGAAAACGATTCTCGAAGTCGTTCACCATGTTCTCGGTCGTCCGGTCGAGGTGCAATTTCGGTTTGTGCCTGATCCGGATGCGGTGGTCGAGGAGGATGCCGATTTGTTTTATCCGTTCATGACGGAACCTCCGCCGATTAATAACCAGTTACCTGCTCAGGGTCAAGCGAGCAAGTCTACTGACCTCAACTCGAAATACGTCTTTTCTCGTCTCGTTGTCGGGCCGAATAACCGCATGGCACATGCCGCGTCGCTGGCAGTTGCCGAATCTCCCGGACGAGAATTCAATCCTTTATTCCTCTGCGGTGGGGTCGGACTGGGCAAAACTCATTTGATGCAGGCGATTGGGCATTACCGTCTTGAGATTTCTGCGGATGCGAAAGTGTTCTACGTCTCAACTGAGAAATTTACCAACGATTTGATCACAGCCATTCGTAAAGACGATTTGCAGAGTTTTCGAGATCGCTATCGTGCTGCTGATGTGCTCCTCGTCGATGACATCCAATTTATCGAAGGCAAGGAATACACTCAAGAAGAGTTCTTTCACACCTTCAATACGTTGCATGAAGCAGGCAAACAGGTTGTGCTCGCTTCGGATCGCCCCCCGAATCAGATTCCTCGCCTGCAAGAGCGGCTCTGTTCTCGCTTTTCCATGGGCTTAATCGCCGATATTCAACCGCCTGATCTCGAAACTCGCATGGCAATTTTGCAGAAAAAAGCGGAATACGAGAACATGCGACTGCCGCGGGAAGTGATCGAGTACATCGCCTCTAGCTATACCTCGAATATTCGAGAATTAGAAGGCGCACTGATTCGAGCGGTGGCATATATCTCAATCTCTGGGTTGCCGATGACCGTTGAGAATATTGCTCCGATGCTGAATCCACCGATCGAGAAAGTTGAAGCCTCTCCTGAAGCGGTTTTGAACTCGGTTTCAGAGGCGTTTGGGGTGTCGATCGAAGATCTCAAAGGCAACTCTCGCCGTCGAGAAATCAGCGTTGCTCGACAAGTTGGGATGTATTTAATGCGTCATCACACTGAATTGAGTCTGCCAAAAATCGGTGAAGTGTTTGGGGGCAAGGATCATACGACGGTCATGTACAGTTGCGAAAAAATCGGACAATTAAAAGAGAAAGACTCCAGCATGGCGCAAACCTTACGGCAACTCAGCGATCGTATTCAGCTTGCCAGCCAGGGGCGAAAATAAGGGTATCGAGAATGCCAATGATCCTGTCTTGAAACTGTCCATCACCCATGACAGATCAGAAAAAAGCCACTAGAGTGTAGTGGCACAAACTTTAAGTTCTTGTTTTTTACGTAAAGTGTCTGATGTTCTGACTCAGCTTAGCCACGGGCAATCGCTGATAGTGAATAGCCGTAGACGAAATGGATTAATTATTTATAAGCAGTTTCATGCGGAGTTTGCAGGTCCAGGTGCAGCGGTCGGAAATTTATTCGATCGAGATTGCAAAGGGGTGTTGGCAGTCGGAGATCTGTCATTAGTGTATCCAAAAGCTCACGATGAGCGGCAGAAGGCTTATTTAATTCGTCGGCAATGGATTCGTTTAACGCAGCAGATTACAGATAATGCGCTGCCGTTTCAGCGCGCGCAAATGATTCTGAATCAATTTGAAAATTATTTTGGAGCCGAATTAGTGTCCCGCTTACCGAGTGAAGCGTTTGCGCTAATGGTCGGCGTATTGCCTCAAACGATCGAAATCGTCCGCTACTGCCCTGATCACCCATCCATAAAAGGGCGCAACTAAAACTTCTCCCCTTGCATCCTTACAATGATGTGCAACCTTTAGCTTTGTCCTCAAGGGTCTAGTAATTGGCGAAGAGAAAATTCCAATGAAACAAGGTCTTCTTGAATCGTTTGCCAGATGATAGACAAATTCACTTGAAAGTACTCGTGAATCACGATATTCCGCATTCCGCGCATGTCGTTCCAGGGAATTTCAGGGTGTGAAGCTTCTAAGTCAGGTGGAATGATACGAACTGCTTCACCAATCATGGCAAGGTTATACAAAACGGCACTGATCGTCTTTCGATCGGCTTGGAACTGTTCAAACGTGATCCCGTTTGTAAACTCTCGGATCTCCACGATCGCAGTTAGCACGTCTCTGACTCTATTTTGCCAATCTCTAGAAGGCACGGATCGCCTCCCGAAAAACGGGTTCTCGCAAGTAAGGTTTGAGAGAGTCAGGCGTGCCCAGATCAACCGGGCACTCTAAAATCTCTTCCAGATATCGCTTCAAGCGTACAAACGTGAATAACCCGACCGGACGATCAAACTCTACTAGCAGATCCACATCGCTGTCTGTTCGCCCTTCATCCCGTGCCACTGAACCGAACAGCATGAGAGACTTCACGCCAAAACTCTTCAGCGTTGTTTGATGGTTTGCCAGTACTGCAAGGGCTTCTTGTTGACGCATAATCCAAGCTGTAACGAAAGGAAAACCTACCGAGAATTCTATCTCACCTCCCGATGACTTCTCTACTCGACGACATCCTCCCGCTCAATTTCATGTTCCTCTTGCTGTCGCGCCCGACTTCCCGCCAGCGCGACACTGATCGCATCCAAAACCCGCGACACTGGGATCACTTCCATCCCGACATCTCCATAACTCGCGCCCTTGGGAACGATCGCTTTTTTAAATCCCAATTTCGCCGCCTCCTTCAGTCTTAATTCCGTCTGCGAAACCGGGCGCACCTGCCCCCCCAAACCGACTTCACCGATCAAAACCGTGTAGGGATCAACAATACGATCGCGAAAACTCGCTGCCACCGCGACTGCTACGCCCAAATCCGCCGCAGGTTCCCCAACATTCAACCCACCCGACGACGCAACATAGGCATCTAACTTGGATAACGGAATTCCAACCCGTTTCTCTAGAACTGCCAGAATTTGCAGCAATCGATTGTATTCAATCCCTGTCGTCGATCGACGAGGTGAACTATAACTCGTCGCACTCACCAAAGCCTGCAATTCCACAACGATCGGACGAGTCCCTTCACACGCAACGATTGTAGCTGTTCCGGTCGCCGCTTCGTCTCGACTGCCTAAGAACAATTCCGACGGATTCAGAACTTCTTGCAGCCCTTGATCAACCATTTCAAATACGCCGATTTCATGAGTTGCGCCGAATCGATTCTTCACCGATCGCAATAATCGATGACTTGCAAAGCGATCGCCTTCAAAATACAAAACAGTATCAACCAAGTGTTCTAAGACTTTTGGACCCGCGATCGCGCCTTCTTTGGTCACATGCCCGACGATAAACAGCGTAATATTCTGCCGTTTTGCGACCTGCATCAGCACCGAAGTACACTCACGCACCTGTGAAACTGATCCGGGAGCCGAAGTCAACGCACTGTAATACAACGCCTGAATACTATCGATGATCGCCACTCTTGGCTTCAGCGATTCCAACTCCGCCAGAATCGTATCTAAATCAATCTCTGGCAATAAATGCAGACTGCCTTGCTCCTCAGAAGGCTCTAGCAGTTCAGTTGCTTCTCCCTGCTTGCCAACGCCAAGCCGTTGCGCTCGAAGTTTCACTTGTCGCCCAGATTCTTCCGCACAGACATACAGCGTCCGATATTTTGTCGCTAATCGATTGGCTGTCTGAAGCAGCAGCGTCGATTTTCCGATCCCTGGATCCCCCCCAATCAGCACCAGCGATCCCGGTACGATTCCGCCCCCTAAGACGCGATCGAGTTCCACATATCCTGACCCTAATCGATCCTGCGCCGTATCCGAAATTTCATTTAGTTTCAACGATGCGATCGCGCGGGCGGGAGAGTCAGAGTGCGATCTCCCTTTCGTTGCGCCTCGTAACCGGGTCATCTGAGCCGCTGCAGGTGGGGCAGTTGGACGAGAAACCTGTTCCTCTAACGAATTCCATGTGGAACAGCTCGGACAGCGCCCAAAATGTTGAGAAAATTCAGCCCCACATTCATTGCAAACAAACGTCGATCGTACTTTAGGCATTCGTAAAAATTAATGATAAATTGCGTGTAGACATTAGCAAAGCTTAAGAAAGCTTGAAGCTCAGACATAATCAGGATTTGATGCCCTGAAAATTAAAAAGTGAGCTACTATCTCCATAATAAAAGTTGGAAAAATTAACGACTACGGATTTGACTTAAGGAGTATTACAAATCGTGGAAAGTCATAAAGAAAAAATTCTGGTTGTAGACGATGAAGCAAGCATTCGTCGTATTCTAGAAACTCGGCTCTCAATGATTGGTTACGATGTCGTGACGGCTGCTGATGGGGAAGAAGCCCTTGATACATTCCGCAACGCTGATCCCGATCTCGTCGTTCTCGACGTCATGATGCCAAAGCTGGATGGCTACGGTGTCTGCCAAGAACTCCGTAAAGAATCCGATGTCCCGATCATCATGCTCACTGCTCTGGGTGATGTTGCCGATCGTATTACCGGACTCGAATTGGGTGCAGATGATTATGTCGTCAAGCCATTCTCGCCTAAAGAACTCGAAGCTCGCATTCGTTCGGTGCTGCGTCGGGTAGACAAAACGGGCGTAACCGGAATTCCCAGTTCTGGCGTCATCCACATTAACAGCATTCGTATCGATACCAACAAACGCCAAGTTTACAAAGGGGACGAACGGATTCGCTTAACGGGCATGGAATTCAGCCTGCTCGAACTCTTAGTCAGCCGATCCGGCGAGCCATTTTCGCGATCGGAAATTCTCCAAGAAGTTTGGGGCTATACGCCTGAGCGCCATGTCGATACCCGCGTTGTAGACGTACATATCTCCCGCCTGCGCGCCAAACTGGAAGACGATCCGAGCAATCCAGAACTGATCTTGACGGCTCGTGGAACAGGCTATCTCTTTCAGCGCATTCTCGAACCCGGTGAAGAACTTTAAGTAAAGTGTTGGCGAGGAATGTCCCCGCCCCACTAACGTTAAATCCATGAGCGTGAGACCCATTGACGTGAAACCAACTGATATTCAAACAGTGTGCTGTTAACGAGCTTGGGTCTGCATCGGTTGAACGGGGAGCAATTGATTGAGTAACTGTTGTTTCGGTTGATCGATCGCGACCCAATCATCCTGCAAAATCCCACCTGTATCCTGGCTATTCGGATTCCAACTCCAATACGCGAATCCTAATTGGTTGCGCTTCAAATAATCCACAAATCGGCGCTGCCAAATCCCTTCTTTAGATTTTTCGTCAACTTGCCGACCGCCGAACTCTCCAACAAAGATCGGCGCAATCTTTTGTCGGACAATATAAAAAAATCCTTGCTCCCATCGGGTGGTCAGATTCCGCGGAAAATCGATCGCAGAGAACCAAGGCTGCTGAAAGACCCCTGCACCATATTCATGCGGCGAGTAAACCACGCGATTCTGCACGGCTAAACGAACCGGGAATCGCTTCACCCCTTCAAGATTGCCGCCCATCCAGTGCTTCAGTCTCTGCCCTGGCACATTGTTCTCAACCCCTTCGACCACAATCAGCCAATTGCGATTTACTCTCAAAATGGCATTTCCAGCCCGTTCTGCCGCCAATCGCCAATCTGTTGCTCGATCTCCAGTACCCCAACTTGCTTTGCCATGCGGTTCATTTTTCAAATCAGCCCCAATCACATGCGGCTGATTCTTATATCGCTCTGCCAGCATTGTCCAAGTGGAAATCCAATCCTCTTCTGTAAATCCATCGCCATACCAAAGTTCAGGAATGCGCTGATTATTCAAGCGATGGCTATCCAGCAACACCATCAATCCTTGCCGTCCTGCCTCTTGGATCACTGCATCCATTACCTCGATCGGCTTTTTCCCCTGTAATTCCTGATTGCTCCCGATCGCAAAATTGATCCCGCTTACCTCAGCCGCCCGCAATCCTTGCACCGAATACGGCAATCGAATCACGTTGTATCCCAACCCCTTGATCTGCCCCAACATTTCTTTATAATCACGCGCCCAAAGCCCATGCGGCGAATTCGTCTCTGTCTCCAGTCCGAACCAGTTCACCCCTCGCAGCAACACAGGTTGTCCTGCCGCATCTACAATCTCAGATCCCCGTGTCGAGAGCGGAAGTTGAATCCGCACGGTCATTTGAGCCACAGAAGGCAAAGATTCAGGTGCAATGAAATTGAAAAGAATTGCGGCGATCGCGGCGACAAACAGAATTGGATAGAACGGTTTACGGCTCAAGTGCCGATGCAAAATTGATCGAATCAAGAATTCACGTAGCCTATTTACAAAGCAATCAATTCGCTGATTGAGTCTCATGATTTCGGGAATGTTTGAAAGAGAAACCTGAATAAAGCAGAGGAATCTTGCGCTATTAAACCTGAAGCAGTGATCGCGAAAATGCTCATCTAAAATACTCTTCCATCCTTGACGTAACCCTCAGACAAAAGTCTCATCTTCATTGATGAAACTTTTGTGAATTCCTGAAATCGCGACAAACCTCTGCGATTTCGCCTCTACAGATCTAACCCCTGTTAGCCGTTGAATTTCGTGAATCTTGATAAAAACAACCGCATTTTTACAGAAACTTTTCTGTGATTTGGCGATTCTTCATCAGATTTACACCTGTTTTCCCTCTTAAACAGATTAAGGTTAGTAGCAATAAGTAATCCTTCCGAGTGCCGTCGGTTGTCTTGATTCCGTTTCCATTGTGAATCCTGGCCGCGATCACTCAAAGAAATTACTGCTCTAACCCGGTTTTCTAACCAAGATACTCAGAACAGTCACTTATGTCTTCACTTGCAAAACTCTTTGTGCCTGCTGCCCTCAGTGCTGGAGCGGTCTTCTCAGCCTCTGCTGTCCCTCTTACGCTATATGGTTCTCAGCCGCTCGCGGTTCAATTTAAGGAAGAGCGTATATTTGAGGGACAATTGAGAGAGGTTGCAACTCCTTATCTCGCGATCGCCGGCTTTCTCAGCTTGGGAACTAGCCTAACGATCTGTGCGGCTCTCGGTTGGAGACGTGCTGCCCAAAACTCAGAATTCGCTGAAGCGCAACTTCTAGAAGTAGAAAAGCAGCTGAAGCAGAAAGAAGCTCAGTTGCAGAACACGCTGATGTCTGAAGCTTATCTAGCAGATTCTAACTTGAAGTTTTTCCTCGATGAAGATGTGCCGCTCCCTACTCCTGGCGTTCCTAAGTTGGTCACGCCTCAACCTGCTGTCAGGTCAACTCAAGGGACTCAACCTGTTGCGGCTCAAATTCAAACTGCCGTACCTCTTCATGCAGCCCAACCCTATCTGGGATTTTCACGCTCGACTGCGGTAGCTCAGTCTACTACTGCTCCCAATGAAGCGGATGCGATCGCAAAAATGCAAAAGCTCCAAAGCCAACTTCAGCACATCATGACTGAGATTGAAACGATCCAAAGCACGCTGCGCGTCGAGCCTGCATCAACTTCAACTCCTGTCTCTGATGCTCCTCTGAATCATCTCGCTCAACGCTTTCAAGCACTTGATCCAGCTTGGGTAGTCCAGAAGTAATCAAAAAAGCACTCAAGCTCACCTGCTCAAGTGCCCCATCATTGCTTCAATTCAAAGTCCCGCATTTGGGAGCCTGCAAAATCTATCTTGTGTCAACGCATAAATGCGTTTACAGGAAGTGCAGCATCAATCTGCTCTTTCACATCGTTTACTTTATTGACAGGTTGAACTGAAACTTTCACCACAGTTGTACCGGATTTCTGACTCGCCACTTTCGCAGTTGGCGGCTCGATCGACATCCACTGTTCTGTCTGTAAGTAACTTTTCCCATCTGCAGTGAATTGAACACTGGTTGCTTGATTCTTTTGGGCTTGTGATTGCACTGAGATCGAACTTCGAGTTGGATCAGTCAGTGCTAGAAATCTCACCTGATTATCTGGCTGAAATTTCAAAGCCAATTCTTGATTGCTCTGCTGCCAAGTTTCTAAAGCCCCATTCTGACCAGGTTGCAACAGATTCAGCGAGGTTTGCCATTTGCCTTTCTCAACACTCACTTGAGTCTTTGCCAGGATGGAGTAAGACCGCTCAGCAGCGATTTGTACATCTCGTCCCGGAATTTGCAGCGCTCGGATTGCTTGAACGGTAATCTGAGTCTGTTCTGGCAGATTTGTTTGACCGGAGATTTTGTAAACGCCTGTTTCTCCAGTTGCCTCAACTTGCATGGATAAAGTCGTCGTCTGTTGAGAACTACTCAGAAATGGCATCTGGGTACAGCCTGTGCAGAGAATCAGAAGCGAAATCAGGGTACTACTCGCAAATTTACGGAGAAATTGCTGCAAACTTTTCATAACTCATCACGGGTAGAGGGTAGTCAATTTGTCTAGCGATCGCAAATGTCAGACAACACCCTTATTCATTCCCTGACAGCTGAACTGACTCACATTTCTAATTTTCAAGGACACTTTGCCCACCGTCCAAATAATTGTGTCATTTTTTACCAGGCAAGTTAAAAGAGTAATAACCAGAGAAAATTTGAGGTTTCATTCCGAGATTTCGCGGGAACTCTAGGCATGGGAAATGCTGGCGCAAGTTGTAGTACTGAAATTCAGCTTTCCAGAAGCCGTAGGGTCATCAAATTAAGTATTTAAAAGCACGAGTTAATTCGTGAGATTACTTAGAACAGGCTTCGCAGTTCGTCCAAGTCCAAACAGTAAAAACCTGTCTATCGAGTCAATATGGTGTGGGTGAAGCATGTCAGATGTATCCCGGTTTCCTAAATTTATCTCTCTCATTTCTTGGGTTGCCTTCTCGTCAGTCTTAACAGTCCTGACGACTCAGGCAAGTTTCGGTAATTCAGCCCAAGCAAACCCCTTAAATTCCAAATCTCCTGAAAAGATTGCTGCTGTTTCCCAACCCAGCAACCCAGCTTTGCTGATTGAGAAATCGCAACCCGTGAATCAGAGCGAAGCAGATTTAATTCAACAATTATCCGGTCAAGCGACCTCTGTGCAGCCTGTAACTGCTGCGATGCCCAGTTTCGCTCCGCCTGCTGCTACAGTTCCAATTGCTGCTCAAAGCGTTCAACGTCCTGAGCCAGATTCTCCATCACTAGTCGCTTCTACCCTCTCTGGCAGTGATGTCGGTACGAATCTAGTCCCCACGCCCCGTTTTAAGGCTTCGACTGCATCGATTCGCGGCATTAACCCAGACGCATTCAACTCTACGATCGCACTGCAATCTCCGACAACATCGACAGAAGCTCCATCGATTGCCGCCCAAAATAAAGCGAACTTCTTGGCACAATCCGGACGCGATGCGGAGATGCTAGGAAGACCCAATCGTCCGTTCATGCGAAGTACAGCCTTAACACCTCCAAGTTTGACCTTTCAAGGTGTTTTTCTTTATCAAGGTGATGAAACCTCGGCACGGGCAAGACTTTACGGCATATACCCTCTTAGCCCAAGTGCCTTAGTGGGAGCAACTTTAGATGTCACGACTGGAAAAGGTTTCACAGATACGCCCGACAACGGCTTTAATGTAAACGAGCTGTATTTTGCAACGTCTCCGCGTGACATTCCCAACCTGCGCTTTGTAGTTGGACAAATCGATTTTACGTCCTACTTCGATCGCAATAGTTTCGCAAAAGACGGTGCAACTCACTTCTTCAATCCGATTTTCCAAACGAACCCTGCTCTCAGCGCAACGGGTATTGCATCTCGTCCTGGCGCACTTGTTAATTTCAGCTTGACGGACAACATCGAAGCAAAAGCTGCGGTCTTCTCTTCTTCAAAGGGATTAAGCGACTTTGCCTTAGACGGTTTTGCGGGTGAGTTGGGGATGCGCTACGGAAACTTGATCGTGCGTGGAACCTACGCCACTGATCGAGATTCTGGCTCAAACAGCGGCTTCCAAGAAATTTTCCAGCTGAGCCGGGGCGGAGGTCGTACTGGATTATTAAAAGGCGATCGAGAACAAGCTTATGGTGTCAATGCAGAAGTTTTCATTCCTAACTTGAAGATGGGAATCTTCGGGCGATATGGACGCTATAACAATCTTGATCTAGACGAAAGTGGCGACACCTTCAGTGGGGGCATCACCTTCCTCGATTTATTTAGCCCTGACGATCGTTTAGGACTCGCTTACGGTCGCGCGTTGTCAAATGACAAGCTCAGACGGAACAGTGGCGAAAATGTACCCGATGCTTTGGAGTTGTTCTACGACTTCAAGCTTCTGTCGAACTTGCGTGTGGGCTTCTCAGTCCAACAGCGCAATAATTTCTCGGAAACCATCGCGGGCGTTCGTCTTAGAAGCGAATTTGATGTCACACCCAGAGGAAGACTGGTTCAATAATTCACCTGCATCATGAGTACACGGAAACACCCTGCTAAGATGTCTCGCGTTAAGAAACAGTTCACGCTCTCTCTTTGCCTTGGATGGCTACTTGCCGGAACACCTCTGCTGACTCTTGCAGAGGCACAAATGGCAATCGCTCAAACGCAAAACATCCCTGCGGATGTCCGTCAAGCTTATACGCTACTCGGCAAAGGTTGGGTAGACGATGCAATCCAAGCATTCCAGCGATCGATTCAACGCTATCCAGACTCAGTTGAAGCGAAGCTAGGATTAGCGATCTCGCTGCGTCGAGCAGGTCGTGATTCTGAGGCGTGGCAAGCCTATCAACAAGTGTTGCAGCAAGATCCGAACAATCAATTAGCGCTGAAAACAGTTGGACTTTTAGCAAGCTTTAAGCCGGAGTGGCAGAAGCAAGGGATCGATGCCTTGACGACGCTGCTTCAACTCAACGCAGGGGAAACTGAAGCACGTGCCCAACGTGCCTTGCTGTATGGCTATCAAGGTCGTTTTACCGAGGCACTTGCAGATTATGAGATGGTCTTAGCAACAAATCCAACGCCAGAAGTTCTGTTAGGAGCCGCTCAAATCTATACCTATGCTGGAGATAGCCAGAAAGGACTGGAGTTATTTGAGCGATATCGTTCGCGCACTCGTACTCCAATTACGGGCAATGCAGCGATCGCCTATGCCCGTGCTTTGCGTGCAGCAGGAAACAATACTCAAGCTATTCAAATTTTAGAAGGGCAACTTCCAAAGCAAATGAATGCGTTTGGAATTCAAGTACGCTCTGAACTCTCTCAAGCTTATTTGGCAAATCGGCAGTCGGCGCAGGCACTCGCAATCCTTGATCCATTACGCGATCGCACTGATTCTCGGTTGCCGTTAGCACGTGCATTGAATGAACTGGGCAGACAGGAAAACCGCCCAGAACTTCTAGCACAGGCAGGAGCCTTGTACAGACAGGTCTTAGCATCAACATCGAACCCTTCTCCAACGCTGCTTCGAGAGATTGCAGATGTCTTGGGTGGAATTTCTCAAGAGCGCCAAACGGCTCTACAGATCTATCGTCAACTCGTTCAGCAACAACCGAACAATCAGACTTTAGTCATTCAGCAATTGGCATTAGAGAGCCAGCTTGGCACGCTGAATCAAAGCGAAATTCGGCAACGTTTAAGACCGATTTTACAAAGTTTGCCGAACGAGCCTGCTCAACAATTTGCGATCGCTCAAGCACTGGTTCGATTAGAACCCGATCCTGAGTTCTTCGACATCTATGAGACATTAATCCAGAAAGAAGTCAGTGAACCGTTCTTGAACTTCCGTTACGCGCAGCTTTTGATTGAGCGTAACGAATTTGAAGCGGCAAGAGCGGCTTTATCTCGCTATCAATCTACTCTAGTTGGCGCACGCGACCAAGCTCCAGAACTGCTATTTGCAGAACTCGATCGCCGACAAGGTAACTTAGAAGCTGCCGCAAAACGCTATGAAACTTTAATTGCGAGTGCCTCAGCAAATGATGAGTTGAAAGCAGGGGCAGTTCGTTCTCTCGCAGGCTTGAGACTGTCTCAAAACCGCTTTGACGATGCCTTGAGATTGTACGATCGCTTAATTGCAGACAACCCTGACGATTTACAACTTCAACTCGGTCGCACTTCTGTTGCTTATCAGGCAAAGAAAATTTCAGAGCGTGAAGCAGAAGTTGTGCTGGCTCGATTCTTGCAGTCACGCCCTTCCGAAACACCTGCTGAGTTGTATACCTTAGTTGGGATTTTACCGAGTGATACCAGCCGTGAAGCTTTATACAACGCTCTCATTGAAGCTGATCCCACAAATGTTCCAGTTCAGGTGCGGTTGATTCAACTGTTAGCCAGTCGCGACCCGCTGCAAGCGAGAGCGCAGGCAAATCGGCTGATTGCGAAAGTGCGGCGAACTGCATCAGACGATCGCACTAATCTCTCCCTGTTATTCCTCAAAGCTCAATTAGAGCAAACACTCGGAAATAGTAATCGTGCAGAAGATGCTTATCAAGCAATTTTGAAAGTTGAACCCGAGAATTTAGACGCACTTTCTGGTTTAGGAGGAGTGAAGTTCCAACAGAGACAATTTACATCAGCCGAAAATATCTACACTCAAATCCTGGAAATGAATCCAGACAATTTGATTGCTCAGCGATCGCTGGCTGAACTCTCTGCGGCTCAAGGTCAACCTTTGGCAGCACTAGATCAATTTGAACGGCTGAAAATTCAACAGGCCGAGCAAGGAGCATCAGATTTAGAACTGGAGCAACGAATTCAGAAACTCCAGGAAGGAATGTTGCAACAACGCGGTTTCCAGCCGCCTTGGGAACGTTATTAACTTAACGGTGACTTAACTGTATGCTGCGATTGCTTGTCCCGCTCACGATTATCGGATGCATTAGCATCGGTGGCTTAGTGTCTTGCACCGTTCCACCTCCGCGATCGACATTGGCTTCTAGCGTGGAAGTTTCTGACCATCGTGCCTTACTTGCTGAGAGTTGGACAGCTTATCGAAAGCGATTTATTCAAGCCGATGGTCGCGTGATCGACTGGGAAGCGACGGGTCGCTCGACTTCAGAAGGTCAAGCCTACGCCATGCTTCGAGCCGTGATTGCAGACGATCCCGAAACATTTGAACGAACGCTACGCTGGGCAGAAACCAACCTGCGACGACAAGATCAATCTCAGACTCCGATCGATTCCCTCTGGGCTTGGAAATGGGGACAGGACGCTGGAGGCAAGTGGAGAATCCTCGATCCAAATGTTGCGAGCGATGCTGATATTGATGGAATTACCGCATTAATTTTGGCATCGCGACGATGGCAGCGATCGGACTACCTCACCCTCGCGCGCCGTAAATTAAAAGATCTTTGGGCAAAAGCAACCGTCACGCTTCCAGCCGATCAGAAACGATATCTCCTCCCTGGCGCTGTGAATCTATTTCAGCGCAACGAAAAGCTCAAAGCGAACCCCTCATACCTTGCCCCTTATGCCTTTCGTCTCTTTGCCCAAGTTGATTCAGAGCGAAATTGGCTGAGTCTAGTCGATAGTAGCTATCAGATGTTAGAGCAATCCTCGAAAGTCTCCCCTGTCGGCTTACCGAGCGATTGGATTGCCCTCGATCCGAAAAATGGACAGTACAGTGCATTAGATCCAGGCAGTCCACTGATTACCCAATATGGTTTTGATGCGAGTCGAGTTTGGTGGCGGGTTGCCTTGGATGCGACCTGGTTTAATGAGCCAAGAGCGAAGTCATACCTTCAATCAAATCTGGGACATCTCAAACAGATGTGGCAAGCTCAGCGCAAAATTCCTGCCAAACTCGATTTACAAGGACAGGCTGTTGTGGATTACGAAGCCACCTCGCAATACGGCATGTTATATGCTGCCTTCCGAGTGATTGATCCCGCGATCGCTGAGGAAATTCTCACCGAGAAGCTCCTACCTGCATATCGCAACGGATTCTGGGATAACGATTCCGCTTATTACTCTCAGAATCTCGCCTGGTTTGGACTGCTCCCTCCAAATGTCATGGCGGCTTATCTTACAGATCCTACTCAAGCTGCAACTATATCCCTCCCATGAACAAACGGTTTTCAGATCAGTCCTCTCATTCAGGACATCCACGTCGATTTTCTAAAACACTGCTAAAACGGGCATTAATTCTCTGCTGTGCAGGTTTAGTCACTGGGCTTGCGATCGTGCTGCTGCACGCCCCGCAACCTATCTCAGCTCAAGGTGTTCAAAGACAGGAAGATCAGCTCATTCGGGACTTTAAGCTCCCATCCACGCCAGTTGAGGCACCTGTCTATCGCCCACAAGCCCCTGTCTATCAGCCTGAACCTGCTCCTATCGTTGAAACACCACCAGCAGCAGAGCCTTACTACGAGCCTACACCGTCACAACCTGCGCCTGTAGAATCGGCTATACCCGCACCGTCGCAATCTGCACCCAAAGCCGAGCCAAAGTCTGAGCCAACGAAAGCTGCCAGCGCTGAAGCATTGAGCCGATACGTTTTAGAATTCAACCGGAGTCCAGCGATCGGAAACCGTTTCCGTTTACAGGGAACTTACGCTGAAGCGCGGATTGGCTTCACACGACCCAAAAACTGGACGGTCAAAACGGCAAAAGTTGTCGTTCGATTTCAGCATTCTCCCGCGATCGTGGCAGACAAATCGAATCTGATTGTCCGCGTTAACGATACCAGCATCGGCAGCGTTCCATTGAACTTGAAGAATGCTCAAATCGGTGAAGCAGTGGTGAATATCCCAGCTAATCTGATTCAGGATTACAACGAAGTCACCTTAATCGCTCAGCAATCTAATTCCCCAACTTGTGCAAATCCTGACGATAAAGCCCTCTGGTCAGAAGTTCTGCCTGACTCGAAAGTGGTGCTAGATTATCAGCCTCAGGCACTCGCATTAGATTTCAGTCGCTATCCATTGCCGTTCTTTGACAATCTCGGCTTGGATACAACCCGGTTGAACTATCTTCTGCCTGGACAAGTGAATGAAGCTTGGCTCACTGCTACGAGTCGTTTTCACGCGCATTTCGGACGGTTAGCTGATTTTCGATCGCTAGAAACCAGCCTCGTAAAAGACACGAAGAAGTTTCAGTGGAACGATCGCTTAATCATCATCGGCACACCCAAAGACCAACCAACTCTCAAATCGATGAAGTTGCCTTTGAACATCACGAACGATCAGATCGTAGATGGGAATAAAACGGCACTTCCTGACAATGTCGGTGTATTGATGCTAGCAACGCTCAACAACGGTGGTATTCCGGTTCTCATTGCTTCTGGAAACAGTCCAGAAGCAGTTGCGAAAGCAGTTCAATTCCTGGTGCAACCGAGCAATAGCCAGATTGGGGCAGGGCAAGTTGTCTTAGTTCAGAATGTTGCGGAAGTCGAAAGCCCGAAACCTCGCAGTTGGGAACGCTACTTGCCACTTGAAGATTCATTCCAATTGAGCGCTTTGAAAGGATTGGATAACAAGCCATTTAAGGATGTGACAGTCCGTGGAACTTCTGCGCCACCTGTTCAGTTTCAGTTCCGAGCGTTGCCCGACGATCGCATGTTACGGGGTAGCTCAATGAATTTGAAATATAGCTACAGCGCTCAAGTCAACACCCGCAAGTCTTCGCTCTCTGTACGAATTGATGGCGTTACAGTCGGAAGCAAGAAACTGACTTCTGATAATGGCGCAAGTAATGAAACGTTCAACGTTGATTTGCCGCCCAATTTGATCAAGTCGGATTCTGTAATTGATGTTGCTTTCGATCTCTATCCCAAAGAATCTTTGAAATGCGGTCAGGTCAGCGATCAGCAGCTTTCGGGAACCGTCCACAGTTCAACAGAGTTCAAGATCAACCGTGAAAACTCCGTTGAGTTACCAGACCTGAAACTGCTGACCACGGGTTATCCATTTGCCGCGCCGCAAGATCTTTCCCAAACGGCGATCGTGGTTCCTGACGCTCCGACTGAAGCAGATGTGATGACGCTGCTGAAATTTAGTGAGCGTTTAGGGCGGCTCAGCCAAGCTCAATCCGTCAAGCTCGATGTCTACAAGCCTGGAAGCCTGACTGAAGCAGTGAAAAAAGATCGGCATTTAGTCGGAATTGGGACACGCGATCGCTTCCCCATTCAGGAAATGCTGCAAGCCAATAGCGGTTTTCGTCTGATGGATTCTTTCACAAGAGAATCAGGCAAAGAGAAAATTAACGTCTTACCCGATCAAGGCGGTGTGATCAAGAGCATGATGTCGCCTTGGAATCGCGATCGCGTTCTACTAGCACTGACCGCTCAAACAGATTTCGGCTTGAAGCAAGTTCAAGATGTCTTCAGCAACGACCTTTGGTTCTACCAACTTAAAGAAGACACGGCTCTCATCAGCACGAATCAAACGAATCCTTCACCTTTCGATTCCAACGCTTATCAAATGCAGTTTGTGAGCCAATCGGAGCGCCGTCGAATTGAAGACACAAGCATTGTGAGCAAGGCAAGGCAATTCCTGCAAGAACAGTGGTATCTGCTTCCGGTCGGCATTGTCGGCAGCTCAGTCGTGCTCTATGGCATCAGTCAGCTTTTCTTGAAGCAAGTTGGAGGTTAATTGATCATGGCAAATTCATCTCCAAGACGCTACCAAAGTAAAGGACAAAGAGTTCTAGCTTGGTTTGTCGAACTCATTCCAAATTTCTTCGATCGACTTTTTCAGAGAAATAGCGCTCCTCAGCTTGTCTTCCTGATGGTGCTGCTGCTCGTACTCGCAATTCCTCTCATCATCACTCCGCTTGAAATTTGGCAGCAAGGAATTGTGGCGATCCTTTTAATCGGATTGGGCTGGGGCGTCACAGACATCGAGCACAAGCACGCAAAAGGACAGACGAGCGAGTATCTACACCTTTTCATGGTGTGGCTCAGTCTGATTACAACGTTTCGCTATCTTTACTACCGCACCAACTACACCCTCAATCTGACAAGTGGGTGGCTTGATGCAGTGTGTAGTGTGCTGCTCTTTTTAGCAGAACTATATGCCATCATGACGCTCGCTTTAGCGTTCTTCCAAACCCTAAAGCTCAAAGAGCGCAAGGCTGTTGATCTGGCAACGATTCCCGAGAATCAATGGTTTAAGGTTGATATCTACATTCCAACTTACAGTGAGGATGTGGAGATTGTTCGCAAAACCGCACTCGGAGCATTAGCGATCGACTATCCGGCTGACAAGAAACGAGTTTACATTCTCGATGATGGTCGTGCAGAGAAGTTCCGGGCAAGACGTGAGCAGTTACGGCAAATGTGTGCTGAG
The DNA here is from genome assembly GCF_017302695.1 of Leptolyngbya sp. UWPOB_LEPTO1. NCBI lineage: Bacteria > Bacillati > Cyanobacteriota > Cyanophyceae > Leptolyngbyales > Leptolyngbyaceae > Leptolyngbya > Leptolyngbya sp. UWPOB_LEPTO1. The sequence goes on from NZ_JAFLCJ010000008.1 coordinate 43,887, forward strand.
CTAGGATGCACGCTGCTCACGCGAGATAACAACGACCATGCGAAAGCTGGAAACATCAATACAGCGCTGCGTCGGACAGGCGGCGACCTTGTTCTCATTCTCGATTGTGATCACATTCCAGTCCGTCACTTTTTGAAAGACACCGTTGGATTCTTCTACAGTCCTAAAGTTTCTCTCGTTCAAACCCCTCACTGGTTCTACAACCCTGATCCCTTTGAACGGAACTTGCAGACAGGCGGAAAAATTCCAGTCGGGAATGAATTGTTCTACAAGGTGCTACAAAAAGGAAATGATTTTTGGAACGCAGCATTTTTCTGCGGTTCTGCGGCAGTTGTCCGAAAATCGCACTTACTAGAAGTGGGTGGAATTGCAGTAGAAACGGTGACGGAAGATTGTCATACCTCGTTGAGATTGCATTCTTTGGGCTATGAGTCGATTTACTATGACAAGATCATGGTAGCTGGACTTGCACCAGAGAAATTTTCAGCTTATGTCGGTCAACAAATTCGATGGGCGCGAGGAATGGCACAAATTCTTCGGATTGAAAACCCTTTGTTCAATCCGAAGTTGAAATTGTCGATCGGGCAAAGAATCTGTTATTTCAGTGCAACGTCTCACTTCTTCTATGGATTTCCTCGATTGATGTATGCGCTTGCGCCTGCACTGTTTCTCGTGTTCGGGATTAATCCAATCCGAGGTTTAGGGTTAGAGACGCTGGCTTACGCACTGCCACACTTCTTTGTGTCAACTTACGCAAACTACATTACTTACAAAAATGTTCGATTCTCGTTCTGGAATGAGATCTATGAGTTTGCCATGTCATTCCACGCTGGAATTGTGACATTCCTCGCATTGGTCAATCCGAAGTTGGGAAGCTTCAACGTCACAGATAAGGGGTTATCGGTGACAAAACGCAGTTTCGATTGGGGTTCAGCAAGAGCGCTAGCGGTCGTCACGTTGCTAGTTATCGCTGCGATCGCGGCAGTTCCGTTCTGGTTGATTTTGCGCCCTCAAGATGCGGAAGCTGTGTTAGTCAACATGGCTTGGAGTATTTTCAACCTGCTGCTGATTGTTTCGGCATTATTGGTTGCATTAGAACAACCCCAGTTGAGACGGGCGCATCGACTCGATCGCAAGTTGCCTGCAACCCTTTACAGCAATGGGGCAGCCGTTCCTGGTTATACTCAGAATGTGAGCGAAACGGGTTGCCAGTTGATTGTTGAGAGTTGGGCAGATTTTCTCGAAGATGCAGAAATCGAACTGGTGGGAGACTACGGTGCGCGCGCGTTTGTAAAAGGTCAGATTATTCGGATCGTCCCGGTCAGTGAAACGCAGTCGATGTTATCGATCGAGTTTATTGATCTCACCCGCGCTCAGCTGGATGCCCTCAGTATTGTGATTTACTCAGATGTGCGGGAATGGTACTCGCAGCAACGGGAAAACGTGGACGATCCGTTGCAGTCTTTCAAGTTCATTGCAGGCAGCTTCTTTCGATCGTTCCAGCAGCGCAATGCTGAGCCAAGCAATGTCACGAGAGTGCGGAAACAGATTCATGCCCATGCTCAACTTTATTGGAGAGGGCAATTCTACTCAGGCATTGCGACTCAAATTAGCAATCGCAGTTTGAGATTAGAAATTCAATCTGACGCGATCGAAGATGTCAGGCTCTTAGAGTACTATCAGCCTTTGGTTGGAGTGCTCTTGAGTCAGACTGCGGATGAATCTTTGCCAAATCGACTGCTTGCAAAGGTAGAACAGGTAGACCTGATCATGGGCGATCGCACAATCGTTGAATTGCAGTTTCCCGAGCAAGTGATGCAACGACAAGAAAGCAAAATTAAGCAGCTTGTCGATACGCTGAACTAGCAATAATCTGGAATTGTGCAAAGAGGGCATATTAGCATGCCCTCTTTTTATTTTTCTAGCTGCCTAGGAAAGCGAGTAGACATAGGATCGAAACTGAGATTGCCTTTCAGGTGTGCGGTTTACAAGTAACCTTTCGCTCTTAGAGTTTTTCTAACTGTCTGCCTCGCCAAGTCCAACCCCAACCCGTCTCGGTTTTAATGATCGAGGTCAAGACGATCGCACAGACCACTAATCCTCCGGCTCCCATCATCCACCAGTTTTGCAGTGGGATAGTAGTAAAGGGCGCGCTCTCGCGTCGAACTCGATATTGCAGAAAAATGCCGATCGCGCTGATGCTCAACGCGATTGCATTCCAAATCGTGAGCGAGGAGAGCGCCAGATCAATCAGTCCACTCACTATCCCAATCCAAGGCAGCGCAAAAATCATGAATGTGACAAATACACAGTACAAGGCGGCTTGATAGTTGCGATTTGACCCCATAAACCAATTTTTCGTCCAACCTTCCCACAAAGCCGAAAAAGATTGATACATCTGCGCTTCAGCCAGATTAGCTCCCAAACCGTACCACAGTTTGAAATGTTGTTGTTTAATGCGACGGCTCAATTCGACATCTTCCACCACTTGATCGTGCACGGCTGCATGTCCGCCGATAGCGTCATAAGCGCTACGACGAAATAGCATGAATGGTCCTGCCGCAAACGCGGTGTCCGAAGTCGGATCATTGACAGGAGCAAAATCAAATCCGACCCCTAGTAAAAGCACAACAATCGGCTGCACTAACCATTCCGACCAATGACGACACAGAATCACAACGGCAAGCGAAAGCAAATCGATTTTTTCCTGTTGAGCATACGCGATCGCCGTTTCAATACTCTTTGGCTTCAATCGCACATCCGCATCGATAAACAAAAGAAACTCGCTTTGAACCTGCTGCACGGCTTGAGTACAGGCCCAATTTTTGCCGACCCAAATCTTCCCTCCTGGGCGGGATTTTCCCGATAAAAGTTTCAATCTGGGATCTAGACGGGAGCCTTGTAGAAGTTCAACGATCGCAGCCGTTTCATCCGTCGATTGATCATCCACAACCCAAACTTCAATCTCTAAATCTGTACTTTCTAAAACAGATATGACACAAGCCTCGATATTTGCAGCTTCGTTATATGCAGGAATGATGACGGATACCGAGAAAGAAGAATCAATTGAATCAGGATCAATTGAAATCTTTGGGGCGCTATTTAAGGCGCGGCTAAGCTTGCCAGAAAAAATAATGATCGCAATGATAGAAACAACTAAACCCAAGACAAGAATTATCACAATGAATGGCTGCCGAGAAGAGACAAATAATGTTCCTTACCTTATCGCATCAACGGCAGCACGCTTCTACTAGACAGAGTATCCTGAGACGGTTAGATACATTTATTTACAAATAAATCACAAAGAATTTAGATTTGAAAAAAAGTCTTTTTTGCTCTATTTTTTCTATGAGACTAACTTTATATATCGAAGGAATTAAGATCCTTGCGTATAATCTGAACAAGGTTCTTAACTATTTTTGAGCCTCGACTTCCGCGATCATTCAACCTCCTTTAGTTAGAAGAGATTTAATCATGCCGCGTATCCTTGTAATCGACGATGATCCTGCGATCGCAGAACTCGTCGCTGTCAATCTAGAAATGGCAGGCTACGATGTGAACCAAGCGTCGGACGGCATTCGTGGACAAGCCCTTGCTCTCCAAATTCAGCCTGACTTAATCATGCTGGATCTCATGCTGCCTCAAGTCGATGGATTCACCATCTGCCAGCGCATTCGCCGAGATGAACGAACGGCTGACATTCCCGTCCTGATGCTGACTGCCTTGGGTCAGACCCAGAATAAAGTGGAAGGCTTTAACGCTGGCGCAGATGACTATTTAACAAAACCGTTTGAAGTTGAAGAAATGTTGGCGCGGGTGCGGGCGTTGCTGAGACGGACGGATCGCATTCCTCAAGCGGCGAAACACTCAGAAATTCTCAGCTATGGACCCCTGACCCTCGTACCTGAGCGGTTTGAGGCGATCTGGTTTGCCAAAACTGTAAAACTGACGCATCTAGAATTTGAGTTGCTCCATTGCTTACTTCAGCGGCATGGACAAACTGTTTCACCGAGCGAAATTCTCAAAGAAGTCTGGGGTTATGATCCTGATGACGATATTGAGACGATTCGCGTTCACGTTCGCCATTTGCGCACCAAGCTTGAACCAGATCCCCGTCATCCTCGCTATATCAAAACCGTCTATGGTGCAGGGTACTGCTTGGAATTGCCGAGTGAAAGTGTTGCGATCGAAGACGTACAAATGGCTGGATAACGGCTCATTTCTCCAACCGCACCGCATACCACTGTAAATACTCGCCCGGCGCCATATCCAACTCGCAGGTCGTATCTAATAGATATCGAATCTGGTTGTCGATTGTGCCTGCTTGTTGAAGGTCTGGGGACAAAGTGTCTTGACGAGTTGCGAGAATTGATCGCAGTTTTTCGCTCAGTTCGGCTGCACTTAGAATTGCTTCAGGCTGGTTGGTTTCAAGAACAACGAAGTGTTCTTCTTCGTACATGGATGCCGCAGACATAAGGTTTTGGAGATTGAAGATCTCTCTCATCTTGCCATTTAAATCTCCCGCAGGTCAGAACCAGATGGCTTCGTAGCCATGATATCCAGAAAGTATCTCTATACCCGAATTGTATGCAAACGGCACATTTGATCTTTAATCCCGTCGCGGGTCAGGGGAACGCTGAACAGGAACTTGCACTGATTCAAAAGCTTCTGAGTCAGAAGTTTGAGTTTGAAACCCATTTCACAACACCTGACATTGGAGCAGACGACTTGGCAAAGCAGGCGGTGCAACAAGGCGTAGATGCGCTTTTTGTATCTGGCGGAGATGGAACGGTTTCGACCGCAGCGACAGCCGTCATTCGGACAGGAATTCCTCTCGGTGTGATTGCCCGTGGGACTGCAAATGCGTTTGCAAATGCGTTAGGGATTCCAACTGGAATCGAGGCTGCCTGTGAAACGATCCTGAAACAGCAAACCAAGATTGTAGATGTCGCATTCTGTAATCGTTTACCGATGGTCTTGCTGGCAGGCATCGGATTTGAGGCAGAAACCGTTCAACTTGCGAGCCGAGAGGCGAAAAATCGATTCGGAATTTTAGCGTACATTTTAGCGGGTCTGCGGAAGTTACAAACGCTAGAACAGTTTGAAGCGGAAGTGGAGACAGACGATCGCGTAATTTCTTTTACGGCATCGGCGTTGACGATCGCCAACGCAGCGCCTGCCACTTCAGTCTTAGCTCAAGGACCTGCCGGATTAGTGATCGATGATGGATTATTGGATTTGACGATCGTGGCTCCCGCCAATCGAACCAGCGCGATCGCGGCAACTTATCATCTGCTTCAGTCCGCCCTCAGCGGCAATCCAGCCGATCGAGATGATGTTGGCTATGTCCGATCCAAACGTTTCAAAGTTACAACCCATCCCCCTCAGAAAGTAGTAGTTGATGGAGAAATGATCGGGACAACCCCGATCGAGGTGGAATGCGTTCCCGCCGGACTCACCGTGTTTTTACAAGATCCAGAAGCCGAAATTCCAACAGAAAAATTGGAAGGATTACCCGACCTAGTCATTGAACCTAAAGATTCCGAGAATTAACGATCGAGGAATTTTTCCATAGACTATAAAAAGAAAAACTGAGAACAGTGTTCTCAGTTGAGGCGTGACCAAAATGTTCGTGATTTTGGCTGTTTTGTCAGCTAAATGTACGAATTACGAATTGTGGAATTGGCAGGCAAAATGGCGGTGAGTCTCGAATGGGTCTTTGGAGGGGCGGCTTTCTTCGCCGCGATCGCAAATGGCGTTGGGTTTTGGTATTATTGGCGATCGTCTCGTGTCGAAAGTTCGGAACAAGAGTTGCAAGCCGCACTTTGGCGGCAATCGATCGCAGTTGAAGCTGCTTTAGATGGAATTGCGATTCTCAGCGATGCCGGAAAATTGCTGTATCTCAATGATGCTCATCTAGAAATGTTTGGCTACAGTCGGACAGAACTGATTGGGAAAAGTTGGAAAACGCTGTACTACCCCGAAGAAAGTCAGCGTATTGAGCGGGAAATTCGCCCGATTCTGCAACAGACAGGACAATGGCGCGGACAGGTGATCGCAAAGCGCAAAGACGGCAGTACTTTCTTTGAAGAAGTTTCCCTGACACAAACTGAAAAAGGGGTCGTTTCCGTCTGTCGAGATATTACTGAAACGAGACAGACTGAGATTCGCCTCAAAGTTCTAGAACGCGCGATTAGTGCGAGCAGTAACGGGATCATTATTACCGACCCAACTCAGTTGGATAATCCGATGATCTACGTCAATCCAGGATTTGAGCGAATGACAGGCTATGCTGCGGTCGATGTTCTTGGCAAAAATAGCCGCTTGCTGCAAGGCGCTGCAACAGAAAAGGATGCGCTCGAGCGGTTACGTCAAGCCTTTAAAGAAAACGAAGACTGTACGGTTACGCTTCGCAACTACCGGAAAGATGGAACCGTGTTTTGGAATGAGTTATCGATTTCACCGATTATGAATGAGCACGGACAGGTGACTCACTATATTGGAATTCAAACTGATGTAACCGAACGTATTCGCACAGAAGAAGCGCTGCAACTTCAGATCCAACGCGCTCATTTATTAAAGCAAATTACGCAAGAGATCCGCCAAAGCCTCGATACACAAGAGATTTTTCAAACCACTGTGACTCAGATTGGCAGAACGTTTGGGGTCGATCGCTGTTTGCTACATGCCTATATCGAGCGTGAAGAAGATGCGATCGCGTCCGGCTTTGCCATGTCTCAGCTCGATACAGTCTTTCCAAAAATTCCAGTGGTGGCGCAATATCTGGAGCGAGGCTGCGATTCCATGCAGGAGGTTGAAGTCCCAATTCAAGGCAATCCTCATACCCAGAAAGTTCTAAACTGCGATCGGGCAATTTCTTCCCCAGATGTGCAACGCGATCCATTGCTTCGCTCTACTCTACCGCTCTGTGAGCGCGCCCGCATCAAATCAATGCTTGCCGTTCGCACCTCTTATCAAGATGTCCCCAATGGGCTGATTTGCTTACATCAATGTGAAGGATTGCGCGCTTGGAAAGACGACGAAATTGAACTGCTCGAAGCCGTTGCCGACCAAGTTGGCATCGCGATCGAACAATCTCGACTCCTTAAACAAGAACGACTGCAACGGGAGCAACTCACGAAACAAAATTTAGCCCTAGAACAAGCGAAACAGATTGCCGAGACCGCAAACCGTGCAAAAAGTGAATTTCTAGCAACGGTGAGCCATGAGATTCGGACTCCGATGAATGCCGTCATTGGCTTGACGGGCTTACTGCTAGAGATGGAACTGACCGAGCAGCAGCGAGATTTTGTGGAAACGATTCGCAACAGTGGCGATTCTCTGCTGACGATTATCAATGACATTCTTGATTTCTCCAAGATCGAATCTGGCAAACTCGATTTTGAGCAACAGCCCTTTGATTTGAAAGCTTGCGTCACCGAATCGATCGACTTGCTGAGTCCTAAAGCGATCGAGAAAAACTTGACTTGCACTTATCAAATTGCACCCGATGTCCCCAAGATGGTCGTGGGAGATGTCACCCGCCTGCGCCAAATTCTCGTCAATCTGCTCAGTAACGCCGTTAAATTTACGCAGCAAGGTGAAATTACCGTTTCAGTCACACTTGCACCCCCTTGTAACATGGCATCTGTCTGCAAGACGACTAGAATCGTTCACTGTGCTCAACTTCCTAGTGAGCAATCGTTGGGATTGCAATTTGCCGTCAGGGATACAGGGATTGGCATTCCACCGGAGCGGATGACACGACTCTTTAAATCATTCAGCCAAGTCGATTCCTCAACCAGTCGTCAATATGGTGGAACGGGCTTAGGATTGGCAATTAGTCGGCGTTTGAGTGAAATGATGGGGGGATGTATCTGGGTCGAAAGCCAAGGTGCGATCGGAGGATGTCCTCCTCAAAACTTTGTTGCCACTCAACATTCATCTCAACCGGGTTCAACATTTTACTTCACGCTTTGCACACGTGCAGCTGACTCCAATGCAACTCAATTGATCGAGCCAATTGCCAATGTCGAATTCACGCAAGAATCTCCGCAGGTCACACCGCGATCTCAACCGCTGAGAATCCTGCTGGCAGAAGATAACGTCGTCAACCAGAAAGTGGCCTTACATTTACTATCCCGATTAGGATATCGCGCAGACGTGGCAGGCAATGGGCTAGAAGTCTTATCTGCTCTGGATCGTCAAGTCTATGATGTCATTCTCATGGATGTGCAAATGCCGGAAATGGACGGCTTAGAAGCGACCCGGAAGATTGTATCGGGTGCATTTCCAGTTCAGCCCTATATCATTGCCATGACTGCAAATGCGATGGAAGGCGATCGCCAACTCTGTCTAGATGCAGGAATGAATGATTATTTAAGCAAACCGATCCGGGTTGATGCGTTAAAATTTGTTCTCAGCAAGTGTATCCCTGTTGCACGATCAGTACTCAAGCGGAGCAATCTCGATTCCACAGAGTCTCCCCCTGCTTCTGTGCCATCTTCTCTCTCAATTGCTCCCTCAGATCCAAACCCTGATCCTGCTGTTCTGCTGTCTCGTGACTTGACCCACGATTCCGGATCGACTCTCTCTTCTGATTTGATCAATCAGTATCTTAGCGATACCCGACTTTGGGTTGCTCGGCTCCAGCAGGCCACTCAATCAACGGATGTGCGAACCCTACATCAGATGGTTCGCCGTTTGCGATCGAGCAGTCTGCGTGTTGGAGCAACGGCAATGGTTGAGCAGTGCGATACGTTGGAATCCTGCCTGAGTCTGGGAACGCTAGAACAGGTCGCTTTTCGAGTCCGCCAATTAGAAGCCGAGTACGATCGTGTCCAGGCTTCGCTACATTTGGAACTTCAGCAATGCCAGAAATGATGCCCTCTTTCCATAATCCCCCGCTAATCTTAGTCGCAGATGATGATAAAACCATGCGGCTCGGTGTGCGTCAAGCGATGGAGCAAGATGGCTATCAAGTAATTGAGGCACACGATGGCAATACCTGTCTGAGTGTGTTCGAGCGGGTTCGCCCGGATGTGGTCTTGCTCGATGCCATTATGCCTGCGATCGATGGCTTTACCTGCTGCCGCCGCATTCAAGAAATGAGTGGAATACGTCGTACTCCGGTTCTGATGATCACAGGACTGGAAGACCAAGATTCAGTGGATAAAGCCTTTTCAGTTGGAGCGGTTGATTACATCACGAAGCCGATTCACTGGGCAGTATTGCGGCAGCGCGTGAAACGATTGATTCAGCAAGTTCGCCTTTATCAACAGCTTGAGACGGCGAATCATGAACTGCAACGATTAGCCGCGATCGATAGCCTGACTCAGGTCGCAAATCGCCGCAGATTTGACGAGTATTTGCAGCAAGAATGGCAGCGAATGTTGCGCGAACAGTTGCCGTTGTCGTTGATTTTGTGCGATATCGATTGCTTTAAGCTCTATAACGATACGTATGGGCATCAAGCGGGCGATGATTGCTTACGCCAAGTCGCACAGGTCATTCAGAATGCGGCAAAAAGAGCGATCGATTTACCTGCCAGATACGGGGGTGAAGAATTTGCCGTCATTTTGCCTAATACGGATCAAGAAGGCGCAATTTTAGTTGCACAGGATATTCAGACCGGGGTGAAGAATTTGCAAATTTCTCACACGGCTTCCAAGGTCTGCGACACGGTGACAGTGAGCCTAGGAGTATCCAACACGATTCCGAGTGTGATTACGTCTCCAGAGTTGTTGATCAATGCAGCAGATAAAGCGTTGTATCAAGCAAAGGCGGAAGGACGCGATCGCTATTGCACGTGTCTGAGCTAGAGCGGAATCAATCGGAACAAATTCAGAGTTAGGCCGGTCTGAAGCTGTATTAGGGTGAAATTTATCTCAATACAGCTGTGGAAGCATGTGCGCATTTTCTAAAAATCTGCGTCTTGTTCGGCTCGACTTCGCTCCATCGTTCAAATTAGGGAACTTGGTGCAGTTAGAGCTGAACTGATTGAAAGCAATACATCTGTGAAAGTCTCGCTCGAAAAGTATACCAATGCAATCAATCTGAGTGTTCTTCTTAGCAGCAGACAGAGCATTCATGAAAAAAGACTACTACAACTTTCCGAAATCACCCGAGTGATGAGCGTAGTTATCTTCAGCCTTTAAGGTTAGGAATCTTCTTCAAACGTACAACTTATGTATGAGGATAACCGAACTTCAACGCTAAATATTTACGCCTATAACTTCTAATAGGAATGCTTTATTCAGTTAAAAACCTGACAGCATTCCTATTTTTTTTGTTCCTTAAAAATTGTCATATTCTATTATGTGACAGTTGAAGAACAGACCATTATTCTAGATAATCTAAGCGCCCTAACGATACAAATTAGATATGAGAAATCGATACGGTTTGTACACGATAACTCACCGTTCCTCTAAAGACAAATCAGCAAATCAACCGCTTGTAAATAAAGACAAAAAGTTGCTGAGTTTCTAGGAACAAAAACACTCTTTCTTACGACTATTAAAGTAAGAAATCTGAGAAAAAAGCTCTCAATCAAATCTTCAGTTACTCTAGGATATAGTCATGAAACTCTCTCTTAAGTCGGTTGCAACTCTCTCTGCCCTTTCCGCACTCGTTCTCTCGCCTTTGTTTGTTGCTGGTGCTGCTTCTGCTCAGCCTGTTCGCTTCGATGGTAGCTACGTTGGTGCAGGGGTTGCAGCAGGTATTACCAATGGTGGACGTGATAATGATGCAGCCACATTCGGAGGTAATATTCAAGGACGATTTGCAGTTCCGAATGCTCCTGTTTCTGTTCGCGGCTCTGTCTTGTTTAATGGCAACAACAGTGTGATCATTCCTTCCTTAACTTACGACCTTCCTGTTGCTAAAAACACAAACGTTTATGCTGGCGCAGGCTACGGTTTCGTTCAGAAAGATGGTCAAGCTTCTCAAATGGGGAACAAAGATGCAGCCGTTCTTTCTGTAGGTGTTGAATCGGAAGTTACGAGAGGCGTAGTTGTCTACAGTGATGCAAAATATGGCATCAATGCTTATCAAGGAAGTGGCGCTGGTTCATTGAGCTTACAGGGTGGCGTTGGGATTAGATTCTAATTGCAATTCTGCAATCTCAATCTGTTTGTCTCTCTGATCTAAAAATTAGCTCCTAGCAATGCTAGGGGCTTTTTTATTAGCCCTAAGAAAGAGGGTGTTTTAAAACTGCTTCGTCAATATAAAGACAGAGATTTGAAAAAGTTTTTAATTAGAGGATGGTATGACTAATTCTGCCAAAGGAAAAATTTCAACAGATTTGCAACAAGCCAAAGAAGTTGGACAACTGCGTGCTGATCGGATTCGGGAAATCATGCGCAACGCGATCGCTCAGGTCATGTCAGAACTGAAATCCGGTACAGGAGATATTCGATCGCTGGTGAAAGACGCCTTCTCCAGTGCTGCAAGCAGCCTGCAAGAAAGCGGAACTCAAGTCAAAGAAGACATTACTGCATCTGTTGAAGGCGTGATTGAAGGGATTAGTCGCACTCGGCAGCAGCAAATTGCAGAAACCGAAGCTCAAGTGAAGCAATTACAATCGCAATTATCCGAGCAAGAAGAGGAACTTGAGCAAGAAGTAGAAGCGGGAATGCATGGACTGAAAGACGCAGCGAAAGATATGTCAGCCGAAGTTCGAGAGCAGATTGAACAAACCATTGAATCGATTCGCAATAGCGAGGAAGCGACTTTGTTGAAGAGACGATATGCTCAGGTTCAAGCGCAATTGGCAATTCTCAGAGCAAACCTGGCAGCGCGGACAGAAGATTATCACGATCGGGCACAAGCTCATCTCGATGAAGCGAGAGAGTGGTACGACAAAGCACGCCCGCAAGCTGAAGCTGCAAAGACTCAAGCTGATCAGAAGATGGCTCAGCTAGACCAAAAAATGGGAGAGGCAGGAATAGCTTTGGCTCAGAAGGAACGGCAAGTCAAGCAGTTGCTGAAAGATCTTCTGAAACAGGCAACGGATATGGTGAAGGATGCGAGTGAATCTCGCAAAGCCCCCAAATCTTCAGAACCAAAATTGCCCCCGACTCAAATCGAAATCGAGGACAGTAAAATTCGTTAGAACCGTTGTGAGATTTAGTTTCGGCTTTACTCAATCCGCGACGCTCTTAGAGTTATAGGTTGAGCGGAGCCGAGACGCATTCTTCCGGTTGCTTGCTGTGATTGATCCAGCACGATCGAGCAGCCCGATCGTGCATTCATTTAAGATCGTCTTGTTTGCTCGATTGCATCTTCTGCACGTTTCGCATCTTCTGCTTTGCCCTGCTCCTCAAACAGTGTTTTAGCGCGTTCAAATGCCTCGATCGCGTCTCTTGGAAAATCACGCGCCTTCAACGCAGTGCCTAACTGGAAATAGGCACTGGCATTATTTGGATCTAGCTTGATGACTTCTCGAAATACCATAATCGACCGCATCGTTTCTTTCTGTTCTAAAGCTGTTTCTGCTAGAGCAAATTGTGCTTCAACAGAATTTGGATCCAAATTGACCGATCGCTGAAACGCGGCTAAAGCTGCTGCATTATTCCCGACTTCCCGAAGAATCTTGCCGATTTGAAGATGCAGCTTTGAATTATTCGGATCTAATCTGACTGCCCGATTGAATGCAGTCAAAGCAGCCGTCGAATCTCCCTTACTTAACAAAGCAATCCCTATACCAATTTGAGTACTGGTTCGTCTTGGGTCAAGCTGAGCTGCCCTTTGAAGTGTAGCGATTCCTTGATCAATCTGCCCTTGTTGAATCTGGATTAGCCCCATTGATTCTTGTGCATCTACATTTCGACTATTGAGCCTTATAGCCTGCTGATAGGCTGCCAAAGCTTGCGACAAATTCCCCTGACGTGCGAGTACCGTTCCCAAACCCAAAAACGCGTTGACATTGCGAGCGTCTAATTCTGTCGCCCGACGATAAGCAGTTGCCGCCGCACTATCATTGCCCAAATTCGCCAGGCTAAATCCCAATGCATAAACAAAATCTGCATTTGCAGGTTCTAGCGTAATTGCCTGCTGATAAGCATCTGCGGCTTCCTGAAACTTTCCTTGCTGAGCGTAAATGTAACCCATGCCAGAAAAGATTCGAGCATTACGATTATCGATCGACGAAGCTCGCTGAAAGGCATCGATCGCCTCAGTCCACTTCTTTTGATCGACTAACTCTCGCCCTTGTTCGAGGAGCTTATCGAGTTCAGTATCTTGAGACTGGGCAAACGCCAACGAAGGCATCAATCCTGCCCAAAGCAAGACAGTCAGTGGCAATATTGATCGACGAATTCGAGTCATTGTGAGCATACGAGAATCTATAAAACAATTACGAGGAACGTCAAGTCGATCAGAAACTAGCGTGTTCAGATGTTCGATGAAACATTGCAATTATTTGCGAGCACTTCTATCAAAGGACAGTCTTCACCTGGATAAATTCTATGATCTTACCTACACCAGATGTGCTTAGAAATCTAGTGATCGGATCATACCTTGCGATTGTCACAGCTGACATCGGGTACGCGATAAATGCGTGAAACACCCTCTTGATGGTATTCAAAGACTGATAGGAAAAGGACTACAAGCTACAAATGCAGATTTGCACAAGAACATCCACCCTAGACAGGTAGAACTTCAGCAGTAGGCAAAACTCTAGCTACACCTGCTGTAATAGGGTATCGAGATGAATACTGAGACGATTAATCTTGTTCAATCTGGCGTTTTTTTTCTGATCACTGCAGTGTGGACTACCGTAAAAATTTGCTGATCCCGCAGAATTTCTTTCTAATGATGGATCAAGGTCATCTCACTCTCGATAGAGTGATTTCCATTGAGCAGCCCATATAGTCTTAGGCAAGCGTAATTTCTTTGCAAATGACTATTTTGTTCGAGGAGCAAATTTACAATGGCATATACTAATCGTCCTGTAACTGAAGCGGCTGTCATTCCTGTAGCAGCTGATTATCATGATCGGGTTCGTTGGGGTCCGATTCTCGCTGGCTTATTTGTCGCGCTGGTTTCGCAGTTGATTTTGAGTGCACTGGGTGCAGCAATTGGGGCAACCTCGATCGCAAATTCGGGCGCACCCCGCTCTGACGCAGGTGGAGTCGGTACAGCAGTTGGCATCTGGGCAACGATTAGCTTACTGATTTCTCTGTTTATTGGAAGCTGGATTATGGCACGGGCTTGCGGTCCGATGACCCGAAGTACAGCTTTGCTGAATGGGGCAATTCTTTGGGCAACGACCCTAGCGTTGAGTGCTTTTCTTTTAGCGAGTGGTGTATCAGGCGCGTTTGGCTTAGCAGCTACAACAGCGGCAAATGTTGCAGGGGCGGCTTTGCCTCAAACTGGAGTGCCGAATGTCGATCCAAATGCAGCGCCCAATATCAGCGCTCAAGATGCCCGAAACATCGCAGGTACGACTGCAACCGCAGGTTGGTCATTTGTGATTGGTTCACTTTTGGGCTTAGCGGCATCTCTTGCAGGCGCAGCAACCGGCACTCGCAGACCGCGGGCTGCTTATGTTGAACCAGGTCGTGTCGCGCAGTAATTGTCGCAACAGCGATCGTTGAAAACCCCTCACAGCAGTTAGGGGTTTTTATTTTGGATTTTGGATAAAAAGTACAAGTCAGAAAATAGAATAGTGTGGAACAGGAAAATTGCCTTTAAAACATTGAAGGGGTGTCTCATCAACACCCCTAAAATATTAAACGGGCTAGGAGGGATTCGAACCCCCGACACCGTGGTCCGTAGCCACGTGCTCTAGTCCACTGAGCTACAAGCCCTTGTCAGCACTTATTCAATATACAACAATCTGCTCCAAATGACAAAAAATTCTGAAAATTCCTCAACACTTTCTCATCTTGATGCTCAAGGACAAGCGCAGATGGTTGATGTATCAGCTAAATCTGCAACGATAAGACAAGCAACAGCGATCGCGCGGGTGCGGATGAAGCCCGAAACTTTACTGGCGATCGAGTCGGGTAATAGTCCGAAAGGGGATGTTCTAAGCACAGCCCGAATCGCCGGAATCATGGCAGCGAAGCAAACATCCAATTTAATTCCACTGTGTCACCCACTCCCGATTCAAAAAGTCGAAGTCAATATTATTGCCGTGCCCGAACTTCCCGGATTTGAGATTCAAGCCACTGTGAAAATCAAAGCAGAGACGGGCGTTGAAATGGAGGCTTTGACAGCAGCCTCTATTGCGGCTTTGACGCTCTATGACATGGCGAAAGCGCTCGAGAAATCCATTACGATCGAACAAATTTGCTTGCTGAGCAAAACGGGAGGAAAATCGGGAGATTATCAGCAATCACCAAACCCGTAATTCCTCTTAAATTTTTTGTAAAGCGGGAACTATTTGAAGGCGTTCCCCGTGAAATTGCTTATACTCAGGAAATGCTCCCTTGACATCGCCCCCTCATTTTTCCATTGGCAAATCCAAGGTGGTATTCCCGCAATGAATGAACCGAACGAATTAGAACTGACTGAATCGCTCTTTAATGCGATCGCACAAGCTTTAGAGGCGTGTTGCCACTCCGGACATTTATCGGCAGATGAATACATCTCACTGCTTGACTCTGTATGGTTTACGCTCGACTTCGGCACGCGTCGTCCGAGATGAATCATCAGCCAGGTTGCGGCTCTGCTCAGCGTGCAATTCTAAAATTTCTGCGAGTTCAGCAAAACCCAAGCCCAGATCTCACGATCAGTTGAATTGAGTTCTCTTATATTAAGGTGGATTTTGGATTGCAGAATTGATAGGGACAGGACGATTGCTGAAGCCGTCCTTCCTCAATCCAAAATTCACCATTAAAAAAGCGCGGCTTAGCCGCGCATATTTGAGATCCTACAATGAGAGATGAGGGAGACACTTTATCTCAGATAACTTGCTTCTGCTTCCAACATCCGCAGCAGAGCTTGATCGCCACGTGCTCTTGCTGCTTCCATGCGGCGTTGTAGATTTCGTTGTAAGTTTTCGCGGTGAACGCGGGTAACTTCGGCTGCGTGAAGACGATTTCTATTCATATGTAGGGTTCCTAGAGGTTAGTTTTTCTTATCACCATGATTTGATATTAGCATTGGCAAATTAAAACGGTAGCTTATGCTACTAAAAATTCATACTTGAGATGTAGTTTTTTGACAAAACAGATGATTGTTACCCTGATGACAGACTTTGGATTAAGTGATGCTTATGTCGGAGTGATGAAAGGTATGATCGCTCAAATTAATCCAAGGCTGCAAACTATTGACCTTACGCATCAAATTCCTCCGCAAGATATTACTTCTGCCCGTTTTCAACTTATGACTGCCTATCCGTATTTTCCGGACGGGACAGTTCATGTTGTCGTGGTTGATCCAAGCGTAGGCAGTTCGCGCAGAGCGATCGCAGTGCAGCTGAAAGCTGGATTTGTGGTTGCGCCAGATAATGGTTTGGTGAGCGGCATCTTAGAACATGCAGTGGCAGCGGTCGAGTTAACGAATCGAAAATATTGGCGATCGCAAACTCCCAGCGCAACATTCCACGGGCGCGATATCTTTGCCCCGGTTGGAGCACACCTTGCAAGTGGCGTTCCCTTGAAAGAGTTAGGGGATGAAATTGATTTGAATTCGATCATCAAATTGCCAATTCCTGATGCGATCGCAACCGAGAATGGCATTCAAGGAGTAATTCAGGCGATCGATCATTTCGGCAATTTGATCACCAATATTCCGGGGGAAAGGTTTTTCAATTGCTCTTGGTCAGTCCAGATTCATCAATCGATTTATGCAGGTCATACAACCTATGCTGATGCGAAAGTTGGCGAGATCATCGGACTGATTGGAAGTCACGGTTGGGTTGAAATTGCGATGAATCATGGCAATGCTCAGAGCTATTTGAAATTGGGGATTGGAACGTCGATCGTGACTGTTATTCAGTCAAATTAGTCCGAAAACTTTAAGACTTCTGAGTTCACCATCCAATCATTGAAAGAACCATGAAGCGTTGAAGGCTTGTAGATTGTTCAAATCACCGCTATTTAAATTTACCGATCGCCCGAACCAACGGCTCAAAAACCTCGATCAACTCTTTGCGACTCACGACTAACGTGGGATATGATCGTGCTCCATAATCTTTCCCAACCTCTAACGGAAAAATCGGGGTTAACTCTAGCGAATACCAAACGGCTCCTGATGCTTGCACGATCGCCCAAACTGCTGCAATATCCCAAATTTTTGGAGTCGCCTCAACTCCGCCCATTGTTGACCCCGCCGCAACGGTCAGCAAATTGTAAGTCGCTACTCCCAACATCCGAATTTTCGCAGGAAACGGCTGCTGCAAAACCGAAGTACTTCTTGCACAGAGATTAAAAAAGTGATTTTTCGTTAAAGCTTCTTGGCTCGATCGAATCGGTTTGCCATTGAGAAAAGCCCCCGACGGCATCTCTAGCCCTGATTCACCCTGCCAATATCCATAAAAAGACTGCCCCAATGGGGGCAAATGTACCAATCCAAAAACCGGAGTGCCCTGATAAAGCAATCCGATCGAGATTCCCCACAGCGGCAACCCTCGTGCAAAATTCGTTGTGCCATCGACTGGATCAATAATCCAGCACCATTCTCGATCGGGAAAAATATGCTCGACTTCTTCGCTCAAAACCCCGTGATCAGGAAAAGCTTGAGCGATCGCGCTCCGAATCCGCTCATCCGCCCATTGATCCGATTGTGTCACCAAACTGCCATCGGCTTTTTCGGCTACCTGAGCTTGTCCAAAATCCTTGAGCAATTGTGCACCAACTTCTGTGGTGATTTGCTGAGCAAAAGAGAGAACCGTATTCCAAAATTCAGACATATCGAAATCCCAAAGCAGTGCGGGAGATAGAGAGCAGGGAGTATTCTTCCATCATCCTGCAAAATGCTCCTGATCTTTTCATCCTGCAAAGTCAGACTCTCACATCTTAGAACAGGCTATCTTCTTAAGCTGCGTTGCCATAAAGGAATCAACGACTGTGCCTGGTCGTAAGCATTCGTGCCGAGTGGAATTCTTTGAGCGATCGCGATCGCGCCCGCCGGATCTACACTCGCTTGTGACATTGCCGTTTGCAGCAATTGCTGACTCAGATCATTCATCAACGTCTGAGCTTCTGGGCGGAGTGGGCTAGCTATGGGTACAGTATCTGCAATCTGAATTCCTTCTGTGACCGAATCAACCGTACCACCATTCGCCGCCGCTCTTGCTTTCTGCAACGTGAGTACAGCATCCCCACCCTGTAGCGGAGTTGCTGAATCAGGGACAGGACTAGACACAGGTTGAGCCAACGCCTGTTCGCGATCGCGAATGGCTTGAAGTTGCTGAGCATACTGACCGCGTTTATCGGCTGCTTCTGCACCGAGCGATCGCCGGGAAGAAATGCGACCCAGCAAATAGATCGCTTGTTGCAACGATCCTGCATCGCCTCGACTCGCAATTTGCTCTGCTTGCTGAATGAGTGGACGATCCTCTTGATTCTGCATTTCACTGGTGACTCGCTGAATCAACTGGCGAGCTTCCCGAGACTTCGGATTAGAACTAGAAACCTGAGATGCAGCGTCAATCGCCGCTTGCAAATCTTCAGGTCGGTTGGATTGCGCAAGCTGCTGTGCTCGATTCAATTGCGCCATATCTCCTTTTTCTGCTTGCCAACGCGCAATTAACCGCTGCGCTTTTCCAAAAGTCGGACGATCTGCACCAATTTTCTGCGCTTGGGCGGTCGCGGCATCATAGTCTTCGGGCAACCCATTGCCGATTCGATTGATCGCACTTGCTAATGTTTCGTAGTCTTCGATCTCTTGCTTCAAATTTGCAGCTTCTGGAATCTGCCGAATAATGTCTAATGCAGCCGTTGTGTCTCTACGATCGAGTGCTGCATCAGCTAACGCCAACATCTTCTTCCCAGCATCGACCAGGGTTTCCTGCGCACCTTGGTAGACATAGCTCTTATTGTTGATGCTAGCCAGCAGTTTGATTGCTTCTTGAAAATTCTGTATCCCGCCGGACTCGATCAAACTTTTTGCTTTCGTAATCTTGCTGATGTCGTCGCGGGTTGCAGCAATGATGCCGCTAATCTCTTGGTATTTTGTAGTTTGCCAGAAGGTATTGTCGATCGACAATAACCGTCCTGCTTCTGTCATTGCTAACCGCCAATTTTGCTGCCGTAGCGCCTCTTCAGCTTTGCGGTAAAGGGTTTCGGCAGATGACCAAATACTCTGCCATTTTTTAATTCGCTCTTCGACTTGAGTATGAGCAGTCCCAACTCTTGGAACCCTTCTTGCTGTTTTAATGGCAGCATCGAGTTTTCCAGCTTGGAATGACTCTTCACTCAAGTCCAAAATCTCTTGTGCCCAAGCTTCAATCAACCGAGTCGCTTCTGCATAAAGCGGATGATCGGAGGGAAGATTTTTGACAAGCTCGATCGCTTCTAATAAATCATTTGGAGTCCGCTTATTTGCTGCGAGCTGAGCACAATGGAGTCTTAGAGAAGCTGAAGCGAGCGGCCAGAAAATTGAAGGACAATTGGGAACGGCAGGAAGCTTGAACAAAAATGCGAGCGAGAGCGCAGTTGTGCCCCCTGTGATTGCGAGTGACAATGCGATCATTGCCCGCCAATCACTGAACAGCCAGGTTCGCGCTTGATTGAGGCGATCGAGCACAGCAGCCAACTTAGTCGGAGACTCTTTCGGGGAAGGGAGTTCTTGAACCGCTTGGGTCGATCGCGAAGAAGCTGCCACGCTTCGGTGAGACGGCGATGACTTACGGTTCCGACGATTAGGAATGCCGCGTTCTCTGGTCATAGGTGAGTGTAAAACTGCAAGAGAGCGATCGATACAAATTGAGAGATCGCAATAGAAGCCATCCTACTCCTCAATGAGGGGAAAAGACCATCTAGCTTCTGCGAGTTAATCATCTTTTCACCAAATTTTCAAGCTATCCGGGATCAGTCCTGGCAGATTCACTGATCTGCGATTCCCGCTTCTCGATATGATCAGATTCGCATATTTACATCGGATTAGACCTCATGGAACTGCAAGGAAAAGTCGCGATCGTCACGGGCGCATCACGAGGAATCGGACGGGCGACCGCATTGGCATTGGCAGAAGAAGGCGCAACAGTCGTTGTGAATTACGCGAGTTCTAGTGGTGCAGCAGATGCAGTAGTAGCAGAAATTGTTGGAAACGGCGGAAGTGCGATCGCGCTGCAAGCTGACGTGTCAAAGGCAGATCAAGTCGATGCCTTAATCAATTTCACCATGGAGAAATACGGCAGAATTGATGTCTTAGTGAATAATGCAGGCATTACACGCGACACGTTGCTGCTAAGAATGAAGCCTGAAGAGTGGCAAGCCGTCATCGATTTGAATTTGACGGGCGTATTTCTCTGCACGAGAGCCGTGAGCAAAATTATGCTGAAGCAGCGGAGCGGCAGAATTGTGAATATTACTTCTGTCGCTGGGCAAATGGGCAACCCAGGTCAAGCCAATTACAGTGCAGCCAAAGCGGGTGTCATTGGATTTACGAAAACTGTTGCGAAAGAGTTGGCAAGTCGCGGAATTACTGTCAATGCAGTTGCCCCTGGATTTATTGAGACCGATATGACGCATGATCTCAAAGCAGATGAAATTCTCAAATTCATCCCGCTCAATCGGTATGGCAAACCCGAAGAAGTGGCAGGACTGATTCGCTTTTTGGCAGCGTCTCCCGCGGCTGCCTATATCACCGGACAAGTCATGAATGTCGATGGTGGAATGGTGATGGCTTAGTTGAATGCAAAAACCTCGCTCACGAATCGCAACTTTGAGCGAGGTTTATTGTTGTACTGAATTGCAAATGTCTGGGTTAGCGCAATCGGTTGAAATCGCAAAATCGAATCGTAGAGAGATTGAACCAAAAATGGGCAAGTTCGCGATCCGCCTATTTTGGTTTCACCACTAAGACAGAACACGGTGCATCTTCTACAATCTGACTGCTAACAGAGCCAAGCAAAATTCGCTTCATCCCAGTCAAACCTCGACTTCCCAGCACAATCAGATCCGCGTGATGAATCTTTGCGAGCCTCAAAATTTCTTCGGCAGGATCACCCGTGACAATTTCAACTTCGCTCTTACAAGCCAGCGAGTGTTGATAGGTTTGTAACTGCTTTTCAATTTCAGCGTAGGGAAAGCTTTCTAAATCAGCGCTCGGTCGATCGACGACGATATCCACTTCAGATTGATTCGTTGGCACGACATGCGACAACACAACTTTTGAGCGCGGTTCGAGTTTCAACTCCTCAACTGTATTGAGCACCTGTCTCGCAGAAGACTCTGCGACATCGATCGCGACTAATACCGTATTTAGCATCAGGTCTGCCTCCCATAGAGCGCCACACTTTGACTGTAGCGCTCTATCTTTAGAGTTCTAAAAACTACCGGAATCCCTTAATCTTCAATCGAGTATTTCTACGGTTCAGGATTGAGCAGCGAATCTTTGCGAACTCGGATCGAGTTTGCATGAGAGTGTAAGCCCTCAGCCGTCGCTAAGATATCGACTGCACTCGCAACCTTTTGCAGCGCGATCGGCGAATACTGAATCACACTTGAGTGTTTCAAAAACGTTTCAACACCCAGAGGCGAAGCATATCGAGCCGATCCAGACGTTGGCAATGTGTGATTAGGTCCTGCCAAATAATCTCCGACTGCCTCAGGAGTCGAATCTCCTAAGAAAATCGCTCCAGCATGACGGATATTTTGCATCAACTCCCAAGGATCAGCGACTTCGAGTTCTAAGTGTTCTGGCGCGAACTCGTTAGAAAGCTCGGCTGCCGCTTCTAAGGTTTCTACAACAATAATCAAGCCGTAATGCGCGATCGCTTTTTCGGTCAAGGTTCGACGCGGATGATCGACTAACTGCTGCTCAACTTCATCCACAACCTTCCGCGCCAAAATCGCATCGGTTGTAATCAGAATCGACGCTGCCATTGCATCATGTTCCGCCTGCGCCAACATATCCGCTGCCACATGAGTCGGGTTTGCGGTGTGATCGGCAATGATCAACACTTCAGACGGACCTGCTAGAGAATCGATGCCAACGGTTCCGTAAACTAATTTTTTTGCCAAGGTCACATAGATATTGCCGGGACCTGTGATCACATCGACTTTCGGAATCGTCTCCGTCCCATACGCCAAAGCACCAACGGCTTGCGCTCCACCTACCCGATAGATATCTGTCACTCCTGCTTCTTGAGCCGCAACCAGAACGGCTGGATTGATGGCTTTATCTTTTCCAGGTGGAGTCACCATGACGATCTTAGGCACTTGCGCCACGATCGCGGGAACCGCATTCATCAAAACCGTACTTGGATACGACGCTTTTCCGCCTGGAACATACAGCCCAGCACGATCGACCGGAGTGTAGCGTTTCCCCAGAACAACATCATCGTCGCCAAAATGCACCCAGCTTTTCGGCACACGCTGACGGTGAAAGGCTTCGATTTGTTTGCGGGCAAGGCGAATTGCATCAATCAGCTCACCAGAGACTTGGCTATAAGCAGCTTCAAGTTCTAGGGGACTAACTTTTAATTCTTCAGGAGCCAATTCTTGTTGGTCAAACTCTAAGGTATATGCCAAAAGCGCACGATCACCTTGACGTTTGACAGCTTGCAGTACCTCCCGGACTGTCGCTTCTTTGTGTACAACTTGATCGTCATGAGTGCGATCGCAAATGCGTCGCAGTTCAGATGTTGCCTCAGACCACTGAGTAATGATTCGCAGCATGGAGTTAGGAAGTGTCAGTCTCTAAAAGAACCCGTCCGAGATATGCAGGGCTTGAACGATTCTAACGGTCTTGACCCGAATTGGGGAGCGTTTGTCGTTTCTTTATCTAGCTTAACCTGGATTTCTGAAGGAATACACAGATCGAGCGATCCTGATGTTATAGTATTTTATCTGACTATTTTTCTGTCCATCTAGAACAAGCTTTCTAAGACTCACCGTGGCAAACATCAAATCTGCTAAGAAGCGCGTCCAAGTTGCAGAGCGTAATCGCCTGCGTAATAAATCCTATAAATCAGCGGTAAAAACCCTGATGAAGAAGTATTTTGCGGCTGTCGATCAGCTTGCCGCAAATCCGTCAGATTCGGAAGCTAAGAAAGCAGTCGATGAGGCAATGTCGGCAGCTTACAGCAAGATCGATAAGGCTGTAAAACGTGGAGTTCTCCATCGCAACACTGGCGCACGTCGCAAAGCTCGGTTGAGCCGCGTGCTGAAGCAAAAGACCGCAGTCGCTTCGTAATTCATCTCTGAATGCAACTGATCGATACTCACGTTCATATTAATTTCGACGCATTCGAGCCTGACTTGGATGCGATCGCTGAGCGTTGGCGTGAAGCAGGCGTGGTTCGATTAGTCCATTCC
The DNA here is from genome assembly GCF_017302695.1 of Leptolyngbya sp. UWPOB_LEPTO1. Taxonomy (NCBI): domain Bacteria; kingdom Bacillati; phylum Cyanobacteriota; class Cyanophyceae; order Leptolyngbyales; family Leptolyngbyaceae; genus Leptolyngbya; species Leptolyngbya sp. UWPOB_LEPTO1. Next base: position 67,322 of record NZ_JAFLCJ010000008.1, read on the forward strand.
TGCGTGGAACCGTCGGAATTTCCGCAAATTCAGAATCTAGCAAATCGTTTCCCCGAACTCTCGTTTGCGGTCGGTCTTCATCCGCTCGATGTCGAGGAGTTATGGTCGGCGAATTCAGAACAGGAAATTCTCACCCTGGCGCAATCGGATTCGCGGGTTGTGGCGATCGGGGAAACCGGGCTAGATTTTTTCAAAGCAGAAAATCGATCTGAGCAGATTGCAGCATTTCGGACACAGTTAGCGATCGCGAAGCAGTTAGATCTGCCCGTGATTATTCACTGTCGAGACGCGGCTGAAACGATGGCAGAAGTGGTGCAAGACTTTTGGCGCGAGCAAGGACAAGTCAAAGGCGTGATGCACTGCTGGGGCGGGACTCCAGCAGAAACTCAGTGGTTTCTGGATTTAGGCTTTTATGTCAGCTTCAGCGGTACGGTTACGTTTAAGAACGCGAAGCAAATCCATGAATCCGCCAAACTTGTTCCGAGCGATCGCATCTTAGTCGAAACCGACTGTCCGTTTTTGGCTCCGGTTCCAAAACGGGGGGAGCGGCGGAATGAACCATCCTATGTTCAGTACGTGGCTCAACACGTCGCAGCACTCCGTGACGTTTCGATCGAGCAGCTTGCAAAACAGACGACAGAAAATGCTTGCCGACTGTTCGGGCTGACGATTTCTGAATCGCTTGCTCCGAATTGAGCAGCGATCTCTAATCGACGTGGGAGGTATGCAGTTTCAGCCGCATCCGCTAAGCCTGCATCTCACAAGTTCCTCGAATCGTCAAGGCACAAAATGAAAAACTTGCGCCATAATGAGAAGAGTGCGAAAATTACTAGGCTAATTTTCATTGACTTGTTGAATTCAGCTTTTCGGGGTTGAATTCTATGAGCTTTTCGCACCGCCAACGAATCAAGGCTACGCGGCTCACCTTTTTCGTTCCACCTTCATTGGCAACCTTGGAGGCTTAACTGGCTAACTCACCCGTTTCTCAACGTCCAACAATCTAATATTCCGTTGTTTTGGGGTTCTTTAGAAGCCCAAACTTTTTGCATTGACATATTTTTGCAATTACCGTAAAATCTGGGATTCGCGATCGCAGCGCGACCCTGCAGAGGAGACGCATGACTGAGCAGCAGACCTATACCACTCCCGCCTTCGTACTACCGGATTTAGTTGAAATCCAGCGGGCAAGCTTCCGTTGGTTTCTGGAAGAAGGGCTTATCGAAGAACTCGACAGCTTTTCACCGATTACTGATTACACCGGGAAGCTAGAACTTCATTTTATCGGCAAAAACTTCAAACTGAAACGTCCGAAGTATGATGTCGATGAAGCTAAGCGTCGAGACAGCACTTACGCCGTTCAGATGTATGTCCCCACTCGCCTCATCAACAAAGAGACTGGGGAAATCAAAGAACAGGAAGTGTTTATTGGTGACTTGCCGCTGATGACCGATCGCGGAACGTTCATCATCAACGGTGCGGAACGTGTGATCGTCAATCAGATCGTTCGTAGCCCTGGCGTCTATTACAAATCAGAAACCGATAAGAATGGTCGTCGGACTTACAATGCGAGTTTGATTCCCAACCGAGGCGCATGGTTGAAGTTTGAAACCGATAAGAACGACTTGGTTTGGGTACGGATCGATAAAACTCGGAAACTGTCGGCGCAAGTGCTCCTCAAAGCGTTGGGTCTGACCGATAACGAGATTTTTGATTCGCTGAGACATCCGGAGTATTTCCAGAAAACGATCGAGAAAGAAGGTCAGTACGGCGAAGAAGAAGCGTTGATGGAGCTTTACCGGAAATTGCGTCCGGGTGAGCCTCCGACCGTTTCAGGTGGAGCACAACTTTTAGAGTCGAGATTCTTTGACCCCAAACGCTACGACTTGGGCAAAGTGGGTCGCTATAAGTTGAACAAAAAATTGCGCCTGAACGTACCGGAAGCGACCAGAGTTCTGACTCCGCAGGATATTTTGTCGGCGATCGACTATCTGATCAACCTGGAATTCGATATCGGCATGATCGACGATATTGACCACTTGGGAAATCGTCGCGTTCGTTCGGTTGGTGAATTGCTGCAAAACCAGGTGCGAGTTGGGCTGAACCGTTTAGAAAGAATCATTCGGGAACGGATGACTGTTTCTGATTCGGATTCATTAACTCCTGCATCTTTGGTCAACCCGAAACCGTTGGTCGCTGCAATCAAAGAGTTCTTTGGTTCGTCGCAGCTATCCCAGTTCATGGATCAAACCAATCCTCTCGCCGAGCTGACCCACAAACGCCGGATCAGCGCACTCGGTCCAGGTGGCCTGACTCGTGAGCGTGCAGGTTTCGCGGTGCGTGATATTCACCCATCGCACTATGGACGGATCTGCCCGATCGAGACTCCTGAAGGCCCGAACGCGGGTCTGATTGGTTCACTTGCAACTCACGCACGCGTTAATCCGTACGGATTTATCGAAACGCCTTATTACAAGGTGGAAAACGGTCGGGTTCGCAAAGACTTGCCTGCCGTCTATATGACTGCGGACGAAGAAGACGATCTGCGGGTGGCAGCAGGTGACATCAACACCGACGAAGACAACAACATCATCGGAGAATCGATCGCAGTTCGATATCGCCAAGACTTTACGACTGCTGCACCTGAAGAAGTGGACTATGTTGCCGTTTCTCCGGTACAGATCATCTCGGTTGCAACTTCGCTGATTCCATTCCTGGAACACGATGACGCGAACCGAGCATTGATGGGATCGAACATGCAACGTCAGGCAGTTCCTCTGCTGCGTCCAGAACGTCCTTTAGTGGGAACTGGATTAGAAGCACAGGCAGCGCGTGACTCTGGGATGGTCGTCGTCAGCCGAACTGATGGTGAAGTGACTTATGTCGATGCGACAACGCTGCGCGTGAAAGATGCTGCAACTGGTAAAGAAATTGAATACCAGATGCAGAAGTATCAGCGATCGAACCAAGATACCTGCTTAAACCAACGCCCGATCGTCTTTGTCGGCGATAAGGTGAGAGCTGGGGAAATTTTGGCAGACGGTTCTGCGACTGAGCGAGGCGAATTAGCGCTAGGTCAAAACATCCTAGTCGCATACATGCCTTGGGAAGGCTACAACTATGAGGATGCGATTCTAATTAGTGAACGCCTCGTTTACGACGACGTTTATACCTCAATTCACATTGAGAAATATGAAATTGAAGCGCGTCAAACCAAGTTAGGGCCGGAAGAAATCACGCGTGAAATTCCCAACGTTGGGGAAGATTCTCTGCGTCAACTGGATGAAAACGGCATTATCCGAATTGGAGCCTATGTCGAAGCGGGCGATATCCTCGTCGGTAAAGTGACTCCGAAAGGGGAATCTGATCAGCCTCCTGAAGAAAAACTCCTGAGAGCGATCTTCGGTGAAAAGGCGCGCGATGTAAGAGACAACTCTTTGCGTGTACCAAACGGTGAGAAAGGTCGGATCGTTGACGTGCGGGTGTTTACTCGTGAGCAAGGAGACGAATTGCCGCCGGGTGCAAACATGGTTGTTCGTGTTTATGTCGCTCAGAAACGGAAGATCCAAGTCGGCGACAAAATGGCGGGGCGACATGGAAATAAAGGGATTATTTCGCGGATTTTACCGATCGAAGATATGCCCTATCTTCCCGATGGCACACCCGTTGACATCGTTCTGAATCCACTCGGTGTACCAAGTCGGATGAACGTGGGTCAGGTCTATGAGTGTCTCTTAGGCTGGGCAGCTCAATGTCTGGAAGCTCGATTCAAAATCGTGCCATTTGATGAAATGCACGGCGAAGAAAAATCGCGTGAATCGGTGCATGGCAAATTGCAGGAAGCTCAGGACACGCGGATCAAAGCAACCGCAGATGGTTACTGGCTCTACAATCCAGACGATCCAGGTAAGATTCAGGTCTATGACGGACGAACGGGTGAAGCCTTCGATCGACCGATCACAATCGGTAAAGCTTACATGCTGAAACTGGTTCACTTGGTTGACGACAAGATCCACGCGCGATCGACTGGTCCGTACTCGCTCGTTACTCAGCAACCGTTGGGTGGAAAAGCGCAGCAGGGTGGACAGCGATTCGGAGAAATGGAAGTGTGGGCGCTCGAAGCATTTGGAGCTGCTTACACCCTGCAAGAATTGCTGACGGTGAAATCCGACGACATGCAAGGGCGAAATGAAGCGCTCAATGCGATCGTCAAAGGTAAAGCCATTCCGCGACCTGGAACACCAGAATCCTTTAAGGTCTTGATGCGCGAGTTGCAATCTCTCTGTCTTGATGTGGCAGTCCACAAGGTTGAGACCAAAGACGATGGAAGCAGCCGAGATATGGAAGTTGATTTAATGGCGGATGTCAATAGCCGTCGCGCGCCGTCGCGTCCAACTTATGAGTCGATTTCGCGTGAATCGCTGGAAGAGGACGACGATTAAGCCTAGAAGTTAGAACGCTGTAAATTAGCATCTATCCTTATCCAGGCAAGATGTCGCCTTCACAGCGTTCTGCTTCGTACCCCTCACACATTTTTGTCGCTACACCAACTCAAGGACAACACGATGCCAAAGATAGAACAGCGGTTTGACTATGTGAAAATCGGTCTGGCATCTCCGGAACGCATTCGCCAATGGGGAGAACGGACTTTACCGAATGGGCAAGTCGTTGGAGAAGTCACGAAGCCAGAAACCATCAACTACCGTACACTCAAGCCTGAAATGGACGGCTTGTTTTGTGAGCGGATTTTTGGACCTGCAAAAGATTGGGAATGCCATTGTGGCAAATACAAGCGGGTTCGCCATCGCGGAATTGTCTGTGAGCGTTGCGGAGTCGAAGTAACCGAGTCGCGCGTTCGTCGTCACCGGATGGGGTATATCAAACTGGCGGCTCCTGTCGCTCACGTCTGGTACCTCAAAGGGATTCCAAGCTACATGGCGATCTTGCTCGATATGCCACTGCGCGACGTTGAGCAAATTGTTTACTTCAACGCTTACGTTGTTCTCAATCCTGGTAATGCTGACAATCTGACCTACAAGCAATTGCTGACCGAAGATCAGTGGATTGAGATCGAAGATGAACTCTACAGCGAAGATTCTCAGCTGAGCGGAATCGAAGTTGGCATCGGGGCAGAAGCACTGAAACAGCTGCTGCAAGACATCAACTTAGACGAAGAAGCGGAAAGACTGCGCGAAGAAATCGCAGTTTCCAAAGGTCAGAAACGCGCCAAATTGATCAAACGTCTGCGCGTCTTAGATAACTTCATCGCGACAGGCTCACTGCCTGAGTGGATGGTGTTAGATGTCATTCCGGTGATTCCGCCTGACTTGCGCCCGATGGTGCAACTCGATGGTGGACGGTTTGCGACTTCCGACTTGAACGATTTGTATCGTCGCGTGATCAACCGCAACAATCGTCTGGCTCGTCTGCAAGAAATTCTCGCCCCTGAAATTATCGTGCGGAATGAAAAGCGGATGTTGCAAGAAGCAGTAGACGCATTGATCGATAACGGTCGTCGGGGTCGAACGGTCGTCGGGGCAAACAACCGTCCGTTGAAATCGCTCTCCGACATTATCGAAGGGAAACAAGGTCGATTCCGTCAGAACTTGCTCGGTAAACGGGTTGACTACTCCGGTCGTTCTGTAATCGTAGTTGGGCCGAAGCTGAAAATTCATCAGTGTGGACTGCCGCGAGAAATGGCGATCGAGCTTTTCCAACCGTTCGTGATTCATCGCCTGATTCGTCAAGGCTTAGTCAACAACATCAAAGCCGCGAAGAAACTGATTCAGCGTAACGATCCGACCGTTTGGGACGTTCTAGAAGAGGTGATCGAAGGACACCCTGTATTCCTGAACCGAGCTCCGACGCTGCACCGTCTGGGGATTCAAGCCTTTGAACCCATCCTCGTCGATGGTCGTGCCATTCAACTGCACCCGCTTGTCTGTCCAGCCTTTAACGCTGACTTTGACGGTGACCAAATGGCGGTTCACGTACCGCTCTCGCTCGAAGCTCAGGCAGAAGCGCGCCTCTTAATGCTGGCATCGAATAACATTCTTTCGCCTGCAACCGGTCGCCCGATCATTACGCCTAGCCAAGATATGGTCTTAGGCTGCTACTACTTGACCGCAGAAAATCCAGAAGCGACAAAGGGCGAAGGACGCTACTTTGCGAATCTCGACGATGCGATCACCGCTTACGAACAGAACCAAATTGATCTGCACTCCTACGTTTGGGTGCGATTTGATGGCGAAGTCGAGGGTGGCAATGGTGACTTGATCGAGCAACAAGAAGCCGAGGGCATTGTGACCAAAATCTATGAGTCTTGCCGTCGTCGTGAAGATGCAGATGGGAATTTGATTTCGCAATACATCAAAACGACAGCAGGGCGAATTATCTACAACAAGACAGTGTTCGACGCATTGGTTAGCTAGTCGGGAGCTAGGAGCTAGGGAGATTGGAGGAAGCTTTGAGAACACTTCCCCACTCCCCACTCCCCACTCCCCCACAAAAACTCACGGCAAACATGGGGCACAGCATGGCAGAGCAGAACTCAGAAAAGCAAGTTTTTCGTAATCAAGTTGTCAACAAAAAAGAATTGACTAACTTGATCGCGTGGTCATTCACCCACTATGGAACTGCCCGCACCGCACAAATGGCAGACTTGATCAAAGATCTTGGCTTCCGATATGCAACGCGCGCAGGCGTTTCCATCAGTGTCGATGACCTACAAATTCCTCCGACAAAGCGAGCGCTACTCGATGCCGCGACTGAAACGATTCGCGACACCGAAGAAAAATATACTCGTGGGGAAATCACAGAAGTCGAACGGTTCCAAAAAGTAATTGACACTTGGAACGGAACTAGTGAAGAACTTAAAGACGAGGTGGTTCGACATTTTCGATCGAATAACCCGCTCAACTCGGTTTACATGATGGCATTCTCCGGAGCACGGGGAAATATCTCACAGGTTCGTCAGTTGGTCGGGATGCGGGGCTTGATGGCAAACCCACAAGGGGAAATTATTGACTTGCCAATTAAGACCAACTTCCGAGAAGGCTTAACCGTAACCGAGTACATTATTTCCTCCTACGGTGCGCGCAAAGGTCTTGTCGATACCGCACTTCGGACAGCAGACTCTGGATACCTCACCCGTCGATTGGTGGACGTCTCTCAGGATGTCATCATTCGTGAACTCGACTGCGGCACGACCCGAGGCATTCCAGCGCGTCCCATGATGGATGGCGATCGCGTTCTCATTCCGTTGAAAAATCGTCTGCTCGGTCGCGTTGCCGCTCAGGATGTCCTGCATCCTGAAACCGGAGAAATCATTGTGGCTCGCAATGAAGCCATTTCAGATGACATTGCTCAACTGATTGGGAAAGCGAAAGTTCAAGAAGTCGTCGTGCGATCGCCGTTGACCTGTGAATCTGCGCGATCGGTTTGTCAGCATTGCTATGGCTGGAGCTTAGCCCATGCTCACATGGTCGATATTGGAGAAGCAGTCGGGATTATCGCGGCTCAATCGATCGGGGAACCCGGTACACAGCTTACGATGCGGACATTCCACACCGGTGGGGTGTTTACCGGAGAAATGGCGCGTCAAGAACGGGCAAACTTTGATGGAACAATCAAGGTTCCCAAACGCTTGAGAACTCGTCCCTACCGGACTCGTCATGGAGAAGATGCGCTGATTGTTGAGAGCGCAGGATCTGAACTGAAAATCACACTGGAAGGCTCAGGCGGACAGCAACAAGCCTTCACCGTTTCACAAGGGGCGACGCTCTTAGTGAAAGATGGGATGAAGGTGAAAGCTGGACAGACTCTCGCAGAAGTTCCTTTAACCGGACGCGGACGCAAGACGACTGAGAAAGCCTCGAAGGACGTTGCCTCTGACTTAGCTGGAGAAGTTCGGTTCGCAGATGTCGTTCCCGAAGAGAAAAAAGACCGTCAAGGTAACACCACTCGAACTGCACAAAGAGGCGGTTTGATGTGGGTACTCTCGGGCGAAGTGTATAACTTGCCGCCGGGTGCTGAACCTGTGGTGAAAAACGGCGATCGCATTGAAGCCAATAGCACGATCGCTGAAACGAAGCTCGTCACTGAAAATGGTGGGGTCGTTCGTCTACCTGAGAACGGAGTCGAAAATAGCAAAGGCGGGCGCGAGATCCAAATCATCACGGCATCCGTCATGTTGGATCAAGCGCGAGTTCGGGCTGAGACCTCTCAAGGACGGGATCAGTACTTGCTGGAAACCGCTGGAAATCAAACGTTCTTGCTGAAAGCGACTCCAGGAACTCAGGTTACAAACGGTCAAGTCGTCGCTGAACTGAGAGACGATCGTTACCATACTCAAACTGGAGGAATCATCAAGTACTCCGGCGTTGAGATTGGCAAGAAAGGCAAGGCAAAACAAGGCTACGAAGTCATCAAAGGTGGAACCATTCTCTGGATTCCCGAAGAAGCGCATGAGGTGAATAAAGACATCTCGCTTCTGATGGTCGAAGACGGTCAGTATGTCGAAGCCGGAACCGAAGTTGTGAAAGACATTTTCTGTCAAAGCAACGGAGTTATCGAAGTCACGCAGAAAAATGACATTCTGCGCGAAGTGGTGATCAAGCCGGGCGATCTGCACATGATCGATAGCTTGGATGAGGTGATCACTCGTGAAGCAACGCTCGTCAATCCAGGGCAGCAAGTCATGCCTGGATTAACCGCGAGTGAACTGCTGTATGCCGAGTACGTTGAAACACCGGAAGGTCCGGCAATTCTGCTGCGTCCGGTGACTGAATTTAACGTACCAGATGATCCGGCGGTTCCAAGCCAAGAATCTGCTAAGGAAGAATCGGGTCGAGCAATTCGTCTGAGAGCTGTTCAACGCCTGCCTTACAAAGATGGTGAGCGGGTCAAATCCGTTGAAGGTTTGGAATTGCTCAGAACTCAACTCGTTCTCGAAGTCGATCAAGACGCGCAACTCGCTGCTGATATCGAATTGATTCCTGATGAGACTGATCCTGAAGTCATGCGGCTTCAGTTGGTGATTCTCGAATCGCTGGTGATTCGGCGTGACATTGCCGCTGACGTGACTCAAGGCAGCACTCAGACTCGCATCATGGTCAAAGATGGCGACCAGATTACCGCAGGAGCGGTTGTTGCTCGGACTGAAATTCTCTGTAAAGAAGCAGGGGAAGTTCAAGGGATTCGCCAAGGGGCTGAATCGATTCGTCGGATTCTCGTCGTTCGTGAAGTCGATACAGTCACCCTGACCGCTAGTAACCCGAGTGTCAAAGCAGGCGATCTGTTGATTGCTGGCAGTGATATCGGTGGAACTGTTCTTGAAGAATCTGGACAGATCTTGAGTGTCCAAGGCGATCAAGTTGTTGTGCGGATTGCTCGTCCGTATCGAGTCTCTCCGGGTGCAGTACTGCACGTCGATGATGGCGACTTGGTACAACGGGGCGATAATCTCGTGCTGCTGATTTTTGAGCGCACCAAGACGGGAGACATCATTCAAGGTTTGCCGAGAATTGAAGAACTTCTAGAAGCTCGTAAGCCAAAAGAAGCTTGTATTCTGGCACGTCGCGCGGGAACGGCTCAGGTCGTTTATGGAGAAGACGATTCGGTTGAAGTGAAGATCGTCGATCGAGAAGGTCTGATCACCGAATACCCAATTGGTCCCGGACAGAACGTGATCATCGGGGATAGTCAAGAAGTTGCGGCTGGAGAACGGCTCACCGATGGACCTGCCAACCCGCACGAATTACTCGAAGTGATGTTCCGAGCTAGGAACGAAGAAGTCAGTCTGCATGATGCGGCTTTGTTTAGCTTGCGGGAAGTTCAGACCTTCTTGGTAAACGAAGTGCAATCGGTGTATCAATCTCAAGGGATTGATATTTCTGACAAACACATCGAAGTCGTCGTGCGTCAGATGACCTCAAAAGCACGAGTCGAAGACGGCGGTGATACAACCATGCTGCCTGGTGAGTTGGTAGAAATTTACCAGATTGAACAGGTAAATGATGCCATGTCGATCACAGGGGGCGCACCTGCTCAATATGAGCCTGTATTGCTCGGGATCACGAAAGCTTCGCTCAACACAGATAGTTTCATCTCTGCAGCAAGTTTCCAAGAAACGACGCGGGTACTGACTGAAGCTGCGATCGAAGGAAAATCTGACTGGTTGCGCGGTCTGAAAGAGAACGTGATCATTGGTCGTCTCATTCCTGCGGGAACGGGCTTCAATGCTTACGAAGAAATGGGTAGCCCAGCCGACATTGATCCAGTTTATGATCCGATGTTCTTGGATGAGGATACTGATTTCTCGGATGTCGTTCTTGACGATCGTACGGCGCGCTCTTATGGCTTAGAAGCAATGGACGATCGTCCTAGCTTTAGCTTTGAGAGTTTTGGCAACTCGGATGAAGCAGATTCAGATTCGATCTATTCGCCGATTATTGATGATGATGATGATCTGATCGCAGATGATATGGATGACGATCTGTAATGGTTAGGGAGAGCCGGATGTTGAGGAATTGACCCGCATCCGGCGATTCATGCAAACCGTCGAATGACTCGATCCATAGTTCATATAAAAGCCTCCGGCTAGACACCGGAGGCTTTCTTACTTGAAGAAATAAAATTCTAAGAAAATAGCACTTACTACAGATAGTACCTATACAGGTGGAGAGGTGAGAGGAGTTTTAGGAGAAGTACGATTCACTAGGTCGGGTAGGATTGTTCCTTTCAGATAGGTCTGCCTGAAATTCGCCTGATTCGGATTGGTATCGCTTAGATTGGCATTAGTAAGGTTGGCTTGAGTAAAATTCGTGCCTGTTAACGTTGCTCCAGTCAGAATCGCATCTGTGAGGTTGGCATGACTGAGGTTAACTTGAGTCAGATTTGCCTTCGTTAAGTTAGCACCACTCAGATTGATGCCCGCTAGATTCAGATTTCTAAAGTTAACAGCAATCAGATTCAGATTGCTAAAGTCTCGTTGTCCTGCCGCATATCGACTGATAATTTCTTTGATATTCATTGGGATGAGGATAGAGAAGAACATGCCTTGCAACAGCGCATCATAAGAAATGAGGCAGACTGTTAGCCTGCCTGCAAGACTTTATAAGATGCGACTGAATTAAGAATTCAGAAGATTCAACACTCTAATAGCGCCGAGAAGAGCCACCTTTACGATCGAAACTGCCGCCACGAGAAGAGCCTCTGTCTTCACGGGGTCTTGCTTTATTCACTGTTAAATCGCGTCCCATCCATTCCGCACCATTTAAGGCTTCGATCGCGGCATCCTCTTCCGCATCGCTCGCCATTTCAACAAATCCGAATCCGCGTAAGCGTCCTGTTTCGCGATCGGTCGGAAGCTGAACACGCTTGACTGTTCCAAATTCAGCGAAAATCTCAGCAAGATTTTCTTGTACAACCTCATAAGAGAGGTTACCAACATAAATTGACATACAATTGTTGCCCCAGAATTACAGTGTAGAGAGAGTTAGATTCGGAGCAACATTTGATAGAGGAGATCACATTGCCGAAGATAGTCTCTTCTATAAGAAGTTTAGCATAATCTTGACCCTTAGGTGCGATCGCACAAATCAATTTCCCCGCATATTGCTCTCTCTATGCTAAACTTCCTGATAAGGTTTATCTTCGGGCGTGTAAATCGTTCCAGCCTAGCGTTTCTCCGAACATACCTCTCTTCATTGATGATTCTGGAGAATCTTTATGTCAGTTTACGTTGGTAATTTGTCCTATCAGGCAACACAGGATGGTTTAACCCAGGCTTTCTCAGAGTATGGAACCGTGAAGCGGGTGCAACTGCCGACCGATCGCGAAACGGGTCGGATGCGGGGATTTGCTTTTGTCGAGATGGGAACCGATGCAGAAGAAGACGCTGCGATTGAAGCACTCGATGGAGCCGAGTGGATGGGGCGCGATCTCAAGGTGAATAAAGCGAAACCCCGTGAAGACCGCGGGTCGTCTCAGGGGGGGTGGGACAATCGAGGCGGTTCTAGACGTTACTAAACTTAAAGACTGGAGCAGATGCGCAAATTTCGCTGTGCGTTAATGGCAGCTTGAATGCTTACAGTCAAAGTTGGTCAGAGGCTACTCAGTCATGGGTAGCCTTCTTCATCAGCTTTCATCACATTTCATGTTCGGGAGGAGAATGAATGCCCCAAGTTATTCCAGGTGAGAATGAAGGAATCGAATCTACATTACGTCGATTTAAGCGAGAAGTTTCTAAGGCAGAAATTTTTCCAGATATGAGAAAGCATCGCTATTTTGAGACACCAATCGAAAAACGCAAGCGTAAAGCATTGGCGAAGCATAAACAGCGGAAGAGAAAATTCCGGCATTAGCCTGGTAAAAGATGAAAAGCCGAGCTGTTTCGTTCCTGTGCCGCTTAGAACTCAAGTTCAGGATGGGTAAACACAACATTTTTCAATCACCCTACTGAGCGAACTGAAAGCCTTAGGCGCAAACGTTTTAAACCTACGTTGGGGATTGGCTATCGGATTGGGGGAGCGTTACAGTAACAGTTGTTCCCTGGTTTACCTGACTGTCAACTTGAATGTGTCCATGATGGTTTTCAACAATGGCGAGCGCGATCGCGAGTCCCAATCCTGATCCTCCCGTTGCTTTTGTTCGAGCTGGATCAACTCGATAGAACCGATCGAACAATTTCGCGATCGCGCCTTCTGGAATTCCAATGCCCGTATCAATGACTTTGGTTTGTAATCCAGCTTTCGTTGCGACTAGCTCAACTGTGATTTCTCCCTGCTCGGGAGTGTATTTGATCGCATTACTAATCAAATTTGTAAACAGTCGAGAAAGCTGATCCCGGTCACCCTGTAACCAATATTCTGACGTGCGATCGACCTTAAATGACAATTCCTTGTCTGCGGTCGTAATGCCTTGTTCTTCTAAAACCTCATCGAGTAAATCATTGAGCGCGAGCGCAGTTCTCTGAGGTTGAACAATCCCACTATCCTGTCTCGCTAAAAATAGTAAATCATCGACTAGTTTGCCTAGTCGCTGAGTGAGCCGTTCAATCACTTGCAAATATTGCTGCTGAATCTGAGGGTCAGGATCGGACAGTGCCACTTGTACATTCGTTTGAATGACAGCGATCGGGTTTCTCAACTCATGCGATGCATCAGCGGTAAACTGCTTCAACCGTTGATAGGATTCGCGAATCGGTTGCATGGCAATTCCCGACAGAAACCACCCGATCGCAGCAACAATTCCCACCATGATCGCCGTGCCAACACTCAAGTCCAATACTAATTGACGAGTTGGCTTTGTGACTTCAAACCAAGGATGGCTCACGCGCAAGTATCCTAATACCCGATTGCCAATCTGAACTTTCTCAGTCACCTGCCGCAAGAGTTGTGTGTCGGAGACATGAACCGTCTCGCCATCGTGATTGACATGCATGGGAATAGAAAGGGGTTCAGCAAAGGTTGACCACAGTTGTTGCCCCTTCGCATCAAACCACTCCAAATCGATGTGATCGTCTTCCAAAGAAATGGAATTATCCCGAAAGCTCGCTTCAACATTGACGCTCACCTGATCCCCGATCGCTTGGATCACCAGCGATCGCTGAACGACTTCTGCCACATGATTTAAGGTGTCATCAATGCGCTCGATTAATGTCGATCGCACATAGAAATAAAACCCACTTGCAAACACTAACAACAACACAGCGGTGACTGTGGTGTACCAAAGTGCTAATCGTCGTCGTGTCGCTTGAAACATAGGTTTAATGACTGCGAGGAGGTGTGAATTAACCCCTTCCATTTGATAGAAGTTGCAGAGCTTTCTACTCGTTAATTTAGCAGAAACTTCTGGGTGCACTCCTTTAGTTTCAGGTTCCGATTACGATCAATTTGATTGATCTTGTATTCATTTGACCAGACGATGCAAAACATTCAAGCCGTTCATCACATTGCAATTATTTGCTCCGACTACGATCGCTCAAAGCATTTCTATGTCCATTTACTAGGCTTTTCAATCATTCGTGAGGTCTTTCGAGAAGCACGCCAATCGTACAAGCTCGATTTGCAAGTTGATTCTCAGACTCAAATTGAATTGTTCTCTTTTCCGAATCCGCCTGAGCGACCCTGCTATCCCGAAGCTTGTGGTTTGAGACATCTCGCTTTTTCGGTGGCAGATTTGGATCTCGCGATCGCTGACCTCTCTGCAAAAGGAATCGAAACTGAACCTATTCGAGTCGATGAATGGACGGGTAAGCGATTTACTTTCTTCAAAGATCCAGATGGTTTGCCATTAGAACTCTATGAACGCTAGTGAACCTGAATTTGATGCAGAATTGCCTGATCAAAAAATTCAAACTGCTCATCCATGATTTTTGGGTGAATTTCTTCGATCAAGCCGTGCATCTCTATCGGCGAGACTGAAGCTTGCGATAAACATCTTTCAAATCCACACCATGATGCGCGATCGCGACTAATGAATGAAAGAACAAATCCGCCACTTCACCCGCGATCGCATCTTTGTCATCATCCTTACAAGCCATCACCACTTCTGCCGCTTCTTCCCCAATCTTTTTGAGAATCTTGTTATCTCCGCCTTCAAATAATGTCCGAGTGTAAGACTTCTCAATAGGGTTATCTCTGCGATCGCAAACCACAGCAAACACTTGCGACAAGGTATCAGCAAGCGGAGGCGTAACGCTGCCATTCACTTGATGAAAGCAGCTTCTTTCGCCTGTATGACAAGCAATATCACCAATCTGCTCAACTGAAATTAACAGCGCATCACTATCGCAGTCGTATCGAATCGCCTTCACCTTTTGCGTATGTCCAGACGTTGCCCCTTTATGCCAAAACTCTTGCCGCGATCGACTCCAAAACCAAGTCTCACCAGTTGCTAGCGTCTTTTGCAGAGACTCTTGGTTCATCCACGCCATCATCAAAACCGCGCCATCCAAATAATCCTGCACGATCGCAGGTACTAAACCGCGATCGTCATATTTAATCTGGTCAGTAGGGATGGAATCAGCAGAAACAAGTTCGATGGAAGCCATAACAATCGGTGTTTATTCAGGGCAGTTCTCAATGTAACGTGAATTGAGAGCTAATTTTGCAGCCCCAATCATTCCAGCGCAATTCCCTAACTGAGCAGGAATGATCTGTAATCCTTCTCGCGAAGTTGGCATGACCCGTTGTTCGATTTCTGCGATCGCGCTCGGTAAGAAGAATTCTGCACTCGCACTGATTCCCCCACCAATCAAGATCGCTTCTGGAGTCAGGACATAAATCAAACTCGTCAAACCCAGTCCCAAATCGCGTCCATAGGATCGCCAAAATTCTAAGGCTGCTGGATCGTGCGATCGCGCTAATCTGCACAATTCATCCGGTTCTTTTCCCGTCCGTCGTCGAATTGCTTGAATCGAGGTATGCTGCTCCAGAGAGCCGCGATTTCCACTCTTACAGGGCGCACCATTCGCATCTAAGCTAATCAGCCCTAATTCACCTGCTGCGCCCGTATGTCCGATAAACAGTTCCCCGTTCAAAATAATTGCCCCTCCGACCCCGGTTCCCAGCGTCAGAAGAATGAAATTTTGAAAGGCTTTGCCAGCACCGAGCCACGCTTCTCCTAAACCTGCACAATTGGCATCATTCGACAAAATCGTCGGTCGTCCTGTTTTTTCTTCGATCCAATCGGCTAAGGGAATCTCAATCCAATCCGGCAAATTGATTGCGATTCGGGCGATGCGTCCTCTAGCATCGGTTGGTCCTGGCATACCAATTCCGATCGCACAAGCTTCGCGCTTCGGATCAAGGTCAGCGATCGCATCAACGATCGTCATCAGCACCGCTCTAGGCAAAGCGGGTTGAGGCGTTGGAACCGTGAGTGCTTGAAGGCACGTTCCATCTGGAGTAAACCGTCCCAATTTAATTGCTGTCCCACCTAAATCGATGCCCAGAACTTGAATTGCAGCCTTCATCACGTTGCCTGAAAAATAGGATCAATCAAGAGCCTACCGGATAAACTGCAAAACTGGCTCAACCTCGGTAAGCCGCATCCGACTTTTCAAAGAAAGTTTCGGATTTCGCACATACCATGTCCGCTTTAATCACTCCTACACAGACTTCGGCAACCCCCAAATGAAGGTGATTCCGGGATGGACTTCTCATAGAAATTGATCGCTTAGAAGTGTAATTGATAGCTTCTCAACTTAGACATTTCAGCATGAGTGCGGAAAATCCTGCCAAGCTTGCGTCACAATATCGCTGAGCCATTGCCGCTGTTGGGCATCTAGAATTGCGTCGTCGGCTAGGACTTCAGCTTTGATTTCTTCTAAAGACTGTCCCTGAGAGCGAGCGGTTTCGATCACAACAGCGATCGCGTTGAGAATAAGTTCTTCAGCCCCAGGAGACCGTACTGAGATAGATTCAGAAGCGCGCGGTGAAATAGGATAATTCATAGTGCTGATCTGATCCGAGTCCTCGATAATAATGAAAATGATGTAAAGAATTTAATTTGGTATCAGGAGTAGCTTGTTTTTTATTGGTTTGTCAACCGTCTTGCTGAATTGATCGGAGTTTAGATCTTACTCATGGAAGAAATCCTTTACCTAGAAGTCCCCACCCCCGATACGGCTGCGGTCATTTCATGGCTGCATGCTGACTATGCTCCTGAACAAGGCGAGAAAGTCCTCATGCCTGCGGGGATTCGGCTAGGTGAACTTTCGATATTTGTCTGGTCAGTTCAGCGATCGACCTATCTGAAAGTATTTCGCTGGGCAGATCGCGCTGGAGCAGATGAAGCAAAAATTCTCCGAAAATTAGTGGCGAATTTGAGAGAAGAATTTCCGCCAGTCTATCCTGCTCCTCCAAACATTGATTTATCGCAGCAGTCGATTTTTGAAGCATTAGCGGCAGATTATCCGAAAACGGTTGAGTTTTTCAAGAAAATACCGAATGGCGAGTATGACTTAAATCGCGTGTACTGGTGGGAACAACGCTGGCGTGAGAGTGTCCAGACTCCTCAAACTCCGAAGCAAGTTGTTTTCCGCACGGATGATGGCAATATCACGCCAGCGAAGCCAGCTTATGACCTCATCTACATTGGAGGGGCGTTAGGCATTGTTCATGCGGCTGTGATGGCAAAATTGGGCTACCGGGTGCTACTGCTGGAGCGGATGCCGTTTGGACGGATGAATCGGGAATGGAATATTTCACGCAGTGAGTTTCAGAGTTTGATCGATTTGGGATTGTTTACAGTCGCCGAATTCGATCGAGTGATTGCGGCTGAGTATGTCGATGGCTTCCACAAGTTCTTTGATGCAAACAATCCACCGCAAGCTAAGGCGAAGATTCTGCATACGCCGACGGTCTTGAATATTGCGATCGATGCAGAAAGATTTCTCAAACTCTGCGGGGATAAGTTCCGCGAAGCAGGCGGCGAAATCTGGGATGAGACTGAGTTTGAGCGAGCCGATATTAATCCAGATAAAGCGACGATTTACGCGAAACATTTGCCCACTGGAAGCGATCGTCAAGTCACAGGGCGGTTGCTCGTAGATGCAATGGGAACGGCTTCACCGATCGCGTGGCAACTCAATTCAGGTCGAGCCTTTGATAGTGTTTGCCCGACAGTTGGAGCAGTGATTTCTGAAGGGTTTGAGCCGGAAGTTTGGGATGTGCAATATGGCGATGTACTGAATAGCCACGGAGACATTTCTCGCGGACGGCAGTTGATCTGGGAACTTTTTCCCGCTGAGGGCAAAGAACTGACGTTTTATCTGTTCCACTATCATCAAGTGCATCCTGAAAATCCAGGTTCTTTACTTGAGATGTACGAGGATTTCTTTACGATCCTGCCCGAGTATCGGCGTTGTGATATGGAGAAGTTGGTCTGGAAGAAGGCAACGTTTGGCTACATTCCAGGGCATTTCAGTATGAGCAGTCGCGATCGCACCATTGCATTCGATCGCTTAATTGCGATTGGCGATGCTGCTTCGTTGCAATCTCCGTTAGTGTTTACAGGCTTTGGGTCATTAGTACGGAATCTATCTCGTCTGACTCATTTACTAGATACAGCACTGAAGCATGATTTACTCGATCAGCGATCGCTGAATGCAATTCGGGCTTATCAAAGTAATGTCTCTGTGACTTGGATGTTCTCAAAAGGCATGATGGTGCCAACCGGTAAGATTTTGCCGCCGCAGCAAGTCAATTCGATGCTGAATACCTTCTTTGATGTCCTTGCTGATCAGCCGCCAGCGATCGCAGATGCATTTATCAAAGATCGGGTGACTTGGACAAGATTTAATCGCATGGCACTCGTTGCTGCTAAGAAAAATCCGCGTCTTTTACTCTGGATCTGGCAAATGGCAGGCGCAAAGGATCTGACCCGCTGGCTAGGGAATTACTTGAACTTTGCCGTCAGTGCGTTGATGAGTTGGATCTTTAGCGGCTGGTTTCCAAAGCTGCTTTATCAGATGCAGCCTTGGTTAGAGCCTCGATTGCCTTCAGTATGGCTGTGGGGATTATCACAGAGCTATGCACTGACCTATGGGCTAGGAAAACCACATTTGATGCCGAAGTTTCAGCTTACAAAGCCGAGAGCGAAGGTGGAAGTGCGATCGCGATTAGGTAGTCAGGAACCAGAAATCGGATAAGTCCGCGCGGAATCAGAGCTCGAAGTTGTCAGACAACTTCGAGCTCTGGTCAATCAGGGTTACAAAGAGAAAAAGATGCCAACAGCATTAGAATACGAACGCAGAATCACCTGCTACGACTGGGACGAACTCTTAATGCTATGGAACCAAATTCAGTTGGGTGATACTCCTGATTGGGAACGTGGGAAAGCAATGGAATACCTAGTACTCAGGGCATTTCAGTTGGAAGGTGCAGAAGTTATCTATCCTTACAGTGTGGTCATTGAGGAAGAAGAATTAGAGCAAATTGATGGTGCAATTTATTCCAATGGGCTTGCTTGCTTAATCGAATGCAAAGACGTAGCAGAGCGTGTCAATATCGAGCCGCTGGCTAAAATGCGAAACCAGCTATTGCGCCGACCTGCATCAACGATCGGGATTTTGTTTAGCCGGAATGGATTTACGTATGCTGCAATTTCTCTTGCTCGGTACATTGCTCCTCAAACAATTTTGCTGTGGACTGGAGACGAGATTGAATATGCGCTACAGTCAAGACAAATGCAACAATCGTTGCTGAAAAAGTATCGATTTTGTGTGCAGCAAGGAATTCCAAACTATCGAATTCAAGCGGAGGAAGGGGGATGAATCGAGTTTATTTGATTACAGAACGTCCTTCTGATGCAGAGATTCTTAGAAAAGTGCTGCCAAAATCGGCACAAGAAAGAGTTCAGTTTGTTGAAAGCAAAAGCGATTATGATGCAGAATCTCGGGCAATGTCTCTGCTTGCCGAGAAGCGTCTACCTGTAGTCTTGGTTCTGAATTCGAGAACAAATGATGAGTCAGCAATTCAGCAAAGAAAAGCAGATTTAGGGTACTTGCTTCGGACTTATTCTGGCTCTGTGCCATTCAAATTAGCGATCGCTGTTCCAGAACTAGAAGTTATCTTTTTCCAAGATCGATCGCTTATCGAAACTCTCATTGGCAAAGCCTTGACTGATCTAGAGTGGAAATTTGCTCAGCGGCATCCTCAAGAGCTATTAGACACTCTAGCAGAAGACAAGACAGCCTTGTTAGCAGAAATCTTGAGACTCCTCTCTCCAGAGACACGTCAACTTTTACAACAGTATCCCTTGATTCATGAAATCACAACATTTTTGCTAGAAATTAGCATTCATCAGAAATCGATTGAAGAAAGCGCAGTTCCAGGTTGACACCAATGCATTAGAGCGTGTCATCAATTAGGCAAATCGTAGATGGGCGTTCAATCTGAGTGCTTATCCCAATTCCAGAGTCGTCGCACCAAAAATACGATCGACAGGCAAGGTTGGAACTTGTCCCCAATACATTCGCACACAAGTGAACATTGGTTCTAATGCATATCGTTGCTTTAAGCTCGGCAAAGCAGGATGAACATCTGGAATATCGATAAACACAGGCTCTGTTCCCGCTTTAACGATCAAGGCTTGCAAAATAGCTTCTGCAATTTCTAGCGAATCTGCAAATAGCGGACAGACTTTAAATCCCTGCACACAGCGGCGAATTACACCATATCCAACTAATCGATTCTGTTCCACAACTCCATACGCTGCACTTTCTGGCATCTGAAGCCATGATTCTAGAAATTGCGAACGGGATGCCGGAAATAGTTCAGCGTCATATCGAAGAATCTCTGCTAATGGAAGTTGATTGAGAGGAATTACCCAGTCAGGATGCTGAGCTGAACCATCGGGTTGATGCTGATGCCGGATATGACGGTAAGCTGGAACGAATCCAGCCTGGCGATAAGTGGCTTCTCGATCGAGAACTCCATCTAACCCAATACTGGCATCAGCATCGAGTCTTGATACGAATTGCTGCCATGCCGTCTGCCATAATTTCAAACCGTAGCCTTTCCCTCTCCATTCAGGTTGAACGATGTACAGCCCAATGAAACCAAACTTCTGGCTGTAGCGAACGACAGAGATACAGCCAATCGGTTGTTCATCGAGTTCTGCAAGTAAAAATCCATCGGGGTCAGCTTTGTAGAAAGGTTCTGCATCATAAAGTCCTGGATTCCAGCCTTCTTGGGCTGCCCAGTTTAAGGCAATTTGAACCTCTGCCAGGGTCATCGATCGAATCTTCAAAGTCATCGCCAACCTCTCAAAATTGATCCATCTATACCAATTAACAGTAAAGGTAGAGTTCTCCAAGCGGATCAGAACAATCGATAAATCCTACTTTACACAAAGATTCTTATGTTAAGATTTTCGCGTCTAATTGCGAGAATGAATGCATGTACGCGGATACCGAATTTGGTGGAACCACAGGTTTAATGGATGTCGAAGCTGTTCAGAAAACTCTGAATCGATCGCGAGCTTCGGTCTATCGCTATGCCAATACTGACCTTGAACAACTCAATCCTCCGTTCAATCCCAAGCGTCTTAATCCTGAACTGCGGCAATCTCCGAACGATCCATTGATGTTTCACTCAAATGAAGTCGCTCGATTTGCCAAAGAAGTTTTGAAAATCAAACAAGTGACGATCGAGATTCAAGAGCCTCAACCGAATCACACGCAAGAAGTTCTCGAAGCCATTCTCGTTGAACTCAAGAGTATTCATGAACTGCTCAAATCTCGATCGTCTTAGGCACTCAACTGTCAGACCACCTTTCCTGCTACACTCAAAAAACTCATTTTTGGCACTCGACAATGCTGAGAAAAATTGGGCGATCGCTCTTCTTAATCTGTCTTTGTTTCTCACTGGTGGTTGGTTGTACTCGATCGACATACGAACCTCCTGCAAATGCAGATGGACAAATTACGATTGGCTCAACTGCTAGCATTAACACGATCGATCCGGCTGATGCTTATACGAATTTTGCAGGCAGCTTGTTGTACAACTTAGGCGATCGACTTTACGGATATAAGCCTGGCACGAGTGAATTACAGCCTCAATTAGCAACAGCTTTGCCGAAAGTCAGTGCAGATCGATTGACCTATACGATTCCGATTCGTCAAGGCGTTGTGTTTCATGATGGCGAACCGTTTAATGCCAAAGCCATGGAGTTTTCGCTGAAACGGTTTATCGAAAATGGCGGCAGTCCTTCGTTTTTACTAGCAGATGTGATTGATTCGATCGCGGCTAAAAGTGAAGGTGAGCTTGTGATTAAGCTGAAAAAACCCTTTGCAGCATTTCCTTCGCTACTCGCATTTTCAGGTGCTTGTGCTGTTTCTCCTAAAGCTTACGAGATTGGTCAAAATAAGTTCAATTCCGAAGTATTTGTAGGAACGGGAGCTTACAAGCTAGTAAAGTATGGAACAGATTCGCTGAAGCTCGAAGCGTTCGATCGCTATTGGGGAACTAAACCTGCGAATCCAGGGATTAATATTCAATTTTTCTCAAGCTCTGCGAATTTGTTTAATGCCTTTCGCACAGGCGCGATCGATGTTGCTTATCAAGGTCTAGCCCTCGATCAAATTCGGATGCTCAAAGATGGAGCGAAAAATGCGGCTTGGAAAATGCTGGAACAGTCTGGTAGTGGCATTGATTATTTAACGATTAATTTGAAATCTCCGCCCTTAGATCGCTTAGAAGTTCGTCAAGCGATCGCGGCAATGATGGATCGTCCGTTGCTAGAAAGTCGAGTTTTTCAGGGCCAGATTGAACCGCTGTATAGTCTGCTTCCGAAAACCATGAAAGAGCAGAAGCCTGTGTTTCAAGAATTGGGCGACCGCAATGTCGAGAAAGCTAAATCATTACTTGCCAAAGCAGGCTACAGCGAATCGAATCCGCTGAAAGTACAACTCTGGTATCGATCGAATGTCTCAACTGATGGCATGGCAGCGATTACTCTCAAAGAGTCTGTACGTAAGAGCTTGGGCAATTTGATGCAGATTCAGCTAGACAGTGTGGAGTCTACTACGGCTTATCGAAACATTGATAAAGCTGCTTATCCGATGTTTCTATTTGACTGGAATCCTGATTTTCTCGATGCTGATAACTACATTCAGCCGTTTATGGAGTGTACTAAGGCAACAGCAGAGCAGCGATGTGAGAGTGGTTCAACCGTGTCTCAAGGGTCGTTTTACTTTAGCGATCGCGTCAATCAATTAATTGATCAAAGTCGCCAAGAGCTAGATCCAGTCAAACGCAAAGGATTGTTTGAGCAGTTGCAGGCTGAATTGGTCAAGGATGTGCCGTTTATTCCATTGTGGCAAAACAAGGACGTTCTGTTTGTGCAGAACAACATTCAGAATGCTAGCTTGGAAGTAACGCAGAAGGTTCCGTTTGGACGAATGAAGAAAGCTTAGAACAATCAAGCGGTGGCTTTCTGCAAGAAAACGCCTGCTATGGAGAGCTATCTTGTGGCAAGCGCTTCTGTCTTTGCCTCTTCCCGATCGAGTTCTATGTCCTAAGCATCTCTAAGTCAATACAAGTTTCTAAGATTCAACTTGAGACAAACTGTAATCTGAGCCTCAAATCACTGCGCCTGCTTGGAATACTCGCCCAATGACTTCTTCGATCGGAGGATCACTCACTGCTAAATCAACCACTTGCAACTCGGCTAGGATTCTCGCGATCGCTTGTGTCAAGTCCTCTTGCTGCACTAAAAAGCGCACGGATTGTTTCTCAACCTCTTGTACATACCCATAAGCTGAAAGTTCCGACTCAGTGTACGTGCGATTAAA
Source organism: Leptolyngbya sp. UWPOB_LEPTO1 (assembly GCF_017302695.1). NCBI lineage: Bacteria > Bacillati > Cyanobacteriota > Cyanophyceae > Leptolyngbyales > Leptolyngbyaceae > Leptolyngbya > Leptolyngbya sp. UWPOB_LEPTO1. Next base: position 90,624 of record NZ_JAFLCJ010000008.1, read on the forward strand.
TTCTACTTTGACCTCGCGACAGGGAGAGAAGCGATCGACTAAGCCATCCAAACTGCCGTCATAAATTAGCTGTCCCTGATGAATCATCAACACCCGCTCACACAAAGCAGTAATATCTGCCATGTAATGACTAGTTAGTAAAACGGTTGCTTTGTATTGAGCATTATATTCTTTCAAAAACTCTCGAACAGAGACTTGTGCATTCACATCTAGCCCTAAAGTCGGCTCGTCTAAAAACAAAACTTGGGGTTCGTGAAGTAAAGCGGCTAGCAATTCGCATTTCATGCGTTCACCGAGCGAAAGTTTGCGGACAGGCTGAGTCAGTTTGCCTTCTAGAGACAGCATCTCTGAAAGTTCGCCGATCCGAGCTTTTAGCGTACGATCGCTAATTCCATATACCGCAGCATTGATGCGCAAAGAATCAGCAGCAGGCAAATCCCAAATCAACTGCTGCTTTTGTCCCATGACTAGCGTGATTTTTTGCAAAAAGCTCGATCGACGCTCAAAAGGCACATGTCCTGCAACGGTCACTTTGCCAGAAGACGGATGAATCAATCCGGTGAGCATTTTCAACGTCGTCGTTTTTCCTGCTCCGTTTGCCCCTAAAAATCCGACCACTTCGCCCGGTTCGATATGAAACGAAACATCCTGAACCGCTTTCACCTGGCGATAAGTGCGTTTGAAAAAATGGGTCACCGTTCCTTTGAACCCTGCCTCTTTAACAGCGACAGGATAGACTTTCGTTAAGCGATCGACGGTGATGCTAGACATAACAGCAGAGAAAAACACTAATTCTGTTTATTCTAAGACGGCTTGCCATGAATCGAATCTACTTTAGGGATTGTGACAAACAGGATTGCTCAATTCGCAAGAAGATCGATCGGTCAGCCCGATAAATTCGGCAAGAAACTATCCCTTACGTGCCCCAAGCGGCTGTAAGTTCCAATCATCCTCGGTACGTTGTGCCAGTTGCCAGGTTTGCGTTTTGCCTTCGGTTTTCCGTTGGAGATAGAGGTCGAACGGATTGTCACTTTGGCTTTCTTGACGTTTCGGGAGTTTGAGCGTGAAATCATACACGCCTTTGACGTGGAAGCCGTCCGATCCTTGAATCTTTAGGGGCGATTGTTCGGTAATTTTGACCCGATCGATACTCACCTTCGGATCGGCTGACAATTTCAATTCTTGGCTAATCTGTTGTTCGGTTTGATTGACCGAAATGGCGATCGCATTTTTCAACACATTGTCTGGAACCGAATATCGCCCACCGCACGCAACTAAGCCGATTGCTAGGACAATAGATAAGATAATTTGTAGTGATTTTCTCAACATGTTTAAGCAGGCATTTGGTGTAGACGAGTCTCTATACGCCTATATTCTCTCAAACTCGCTGCACGAATCCGACATTCTCGCCCAACTTCGTCACGAAACCAGCGAAATGCCTCAAGCCCGAATGCAGATTTCGCCGGATCAGGGTCAATTCATGGCGCTGTTGGTGCGATTGATGCAGGCAAAAAAAGCGATCGAAGTTGGAGTCTTTACCGGATACAGCTCGCTGTCTGTAGCGATGGCAATGCCGGAAGATGGAAAATTAATCGCCTGTGATGTCAGCGAAGAATATACCGCGATCGCTCGGAAATATTGGAACCTTGCAGGCGTGACAGACAAAATCGATCTGCGAATTGCTCCCGCGATCGAGACGCTCGATCAATTACTTCAAGACCAAGCTGGAACCTTCGATTTTGCATTTATTGATGCAGATAAAGGAAACTATGCAAATTACTACGATCGTGTGATTCAATTGGTGCGCTCAGGTGGATTAATTTTGATTGATAACGTGTTGTGGTCAGGTCGAGTGGCAGATGCCAGCGATTCCGATAAGATTGTCAATACAATTCGCGCTTTCAATACAAAACTTGCTCAAGATGAGCAAGTTTTGATCACAATTTTACCGATCGCAGATGGATTAACGTTGGCGTTGAAAAAATGAGTTGTCTTTATTAGTTCGAGCGACTACTAGAAACTACAACTTTATCCGTTCTGACTGGGGAAAGACTGGGCTGTTTGAGCAGTGAGATACCATACCAACACAACAGGCTCATAACAATCATTTCACCCCCATCCTCTGCCAATTCAAATGCAAACCCCAGGGGAATTCCAGGTCGATTAATGACCTCAATCATGATATGCAGCGCATCAACTACGACACCAAAAAAAGCAAGACAGCCAAGTAATACGAAGAGACGTTTGCAGATCCAACGAAACTGTTGTGTGCCCAACCAATAGGAAACACCAATGAGCAACAGAAAAACTAGACCCGTACTAGCTGCAACAACTAACTCGCCCAAATCAATTGCTCTTAATCCCAAGACTGGCTGAAAATTTTGAGTCGTTGCAATCCACTCCCCAACTCTCTCATGGACAAGAAATGCATCATCGATCAGCAGATAACCGAATAGCAAGGAAAAAGACAGGTATGACCATTCCGCCCGACTGCTCGCCAAAATTGCAAAGCTACAGAACAGCCAAAACTCCTTGACGTATTGAAACGTTTCCCCAAATCCGCGATCGGTAGTGATTGTCCAATAAGTAGAATTAATCTGAGGCGAAAGACGGAGAGCGAAATGCGCCAAGATGGATAAAAAATCAGTTAGCAGCAGTAGCAGGAGAATTTCAGCAGCGGGTTGAAATTTTAGTTTCTTCATGAAGTTTTCAGGCTTTAGGACTTGGGATTGAAGAATGGAGTGTCATAAATTACACTGATTGCTTTCCTAGAGATCAGGAGTAACACATAAAATTTAACCTCTTTTTATTCCAAAATTAATACTCGCTTAACCTAAAGAACGCATGTAACTTAAGACATACATCTGAACAGTTAGGAGTTAATTCTTAAGAGAATTTCTATGAGATCTGGTTATACACTTCCTGTTTTCGCTTGTGCTTCCGCGATCGCTGCCGTGCAACACTTAAAACATCAATCTGCAATTTCTGAAGTGGAAGTGGATCTGATTAATCCAGTTGCACAGGTGAAAATCCCGATCGAACAAGTCGCCAAATTAACACCCCATTCAGCACTAGCAATTACTCGCAGCGATCCCGGCGATAATCTCGACTTGACTCGCAACACCCCAATTTGGGCAATGGTCGAACTGACTCAAGGACAAGGGATTGAAATCATCGGCGGAGAAGGCATCGGACAAAAAGCCGACCAGCAAGCCGCAATTTACGCTTACGCTCAGCAATTAATCCAAACGAATCTCGAACGCCTTTTAGAACCGCATGAAGCGTTACGTATCACCTTGATTTTGCCCGAAGGTCGTCAACTTGCAAAACGCACATCCAACGAAGCATTTGGTGTTGTCGAAGGCTTATCGCTGCTCGGTACCTCTGGCATTGCTCACCCTCTCAGCGCACCGGATCAGTTAGAACTGTTTCGAGCCGAGCTACAAGAAAAAGCGCGGCGATTCGACACCCTCGTTTTCTGCATTGGTGAAAATGGATTAGATTTGGCAGCCAAGATGGGAATTGAGCGAGATCGCACGCTCAAAACTGCCAATTGGATCGGCTCTCTCCTCGTCGAAGCGGGAATGCAGCGAGTCAAATCGATTCTGCTGTTTGGCTATCACGGGAAACTGATCAAACTTGCAGGTGGCATTTTCCACACGCATCATCATGTGGCAGATGCTCGGCAAGAAATCCTAACAGCACATGCGGCAAAAGTCGGTGTCTCAACTTCTGATCTACAATCAATCTTTACCAGTTCTACGGCTGAGGACGGATTGACATACTTGAGAACCTTGGGCAAAGAGATTGCGGTTTACGATTCGATCGCGGCTGCAATCGAAACTCGCGCTGAAGAATATATTTATACCCACAGCGAAGCAAGCGTTGAAATCGGCGTAATTTTGTTTGATCGATCGCGTCAAGTTTTAAGACAAAGTAGAAAAGCAGAGAAACTGCTTGAGTCGGTTCGAGAATTGTGATTAAAATAGCCAGAATATTCAAAACCCTTGCTTTTTTATTCCGCTTCAAAAGTTCGTTTAACCTCGTTTGACCTTCGTTCTCTCTCATCAGGACACACTCTCGTGACTCCACCTATTGAACCGTCTGTTTTGGATGCACCCGCATCTACTTCGCAAGGATTTGATGCACTCGAACGCCAGATGATTGTAATTCTCGATTTTGGATCGCAATACTCAGAACTGATTGCCCGTCGCATCCGCGAAACGCAAGTTTATTCTGAAGTGTTGTCTTATCGCACAACGGTTGAACAACTCCGCCAACTCAATCCGAAAGGCATTATTTTGTCGGGTGGCCCTAACTCGGTTTACGACCAAGGCGCACCTCAGTGCGATCCAGGGATTTGGGAGCTTGGCATTCCTGTTTTAGGGGTTTGTTACGGGATGCAGTTGATGGTGCAACAGCTTGGCGGTAGCGTTGAGCGCACCGATCGCGGTGAATATGGAAAGGCAAAGATTGAGATCGACGACCCCACCGATTTGCTGACGAATGTCGAAGATAACTCGATCATGTGGATGAGTCACGGAGATTCTGTGACCAAGTTGCCAGAAGGATTTGGCTTACTCGCACATACGACGAATACACCTTGCGCGGCGATCGCAGAACACGATCGCAATCTGTACGGCGTGCAGTTCCATCCCGAAGTCGTGCATTCGCAATTTGGACAAGCGCTGATTCGCAACTTTGTCTATCACATCTGTAAGTGTGAGCCGACTTGGACAACGGAAGCATTTGTTGAAGAATCGATTCGAGAAATTCGCGCCAAAATTGGCGATAAGCGGGTGCTGCTGGCTTTATCGGGTGGCGTTGATTCTTCGACGCTGGCATTTTTGCTGCATCGCGCGATCGGGGATCAACTGACTTGTATGTTCATCGATCAAGGCTTCATGCGGAAGTTAGAGCCAGAGCGCTTGGTGAAACTTTTCCATGAGCAGTTCCACATTGATGTTGCGTATGTGAATGCGCGGGAGCGATTTGTTGACGCGATCGCAGGCATCACCGATCCAGAGGAAAAACGCAAACGCATCGGACATGAATTTATCCGAGTGTTTGAAGAAGAATCGAAGCGATTGGGGCCGTTTGACTATCTGGCGCAAGGAACGTTGTATCCAGACGTGATCGAATCTGCGGATACCAATGTTGATCCGCAGACTGGAGAACGAGTCGCTGTTAAGATCAAGAGCCATCACAACGTAGGTGGTCTGCCGAAAGATCTGCAATTCAAGCTGGTTGAACCGTTACGGAAGCTGTTTAAGGATGAAGTGCGGAAAGTTGGGCGATCGATTGGTTTGCCTGAAGAAATCGTCAATCGTCAACCCTTCCCTGGTCCAGGTCTAGCGATCCGGATTTTGGGAGAAGTGACGAATGAGAAGTTAAATATCTTGCGCGATGCAGATTTGATTGTGCGGCAAGAGATCAATCGGGCTGGCATCTATCACGATGTTTGGCAAGCCTTTGCTGTGCTGCTTCCTGTCCGCAGTGTCGGTGTAATGGGAGATCAGCGCACTTATGCTTATCCGATCGTGCTGCGCTGTGTGAAGAGTGAAGATGGCATGACAGCAGATTGGGCACGCATTCCTTACGATTTGTTAGAAACGATTTCTAACCGAATTGTGAATGAAGTGAAGGGTGTGAATCGAGTTGTGTATGACATCACCTCGAAGCCGCCTGGAACCATCGAGTGGGAATAGTTTAGAGACTTGCCCTGATTCGCTCCGAAAGCCCCCGGTTTTACTGGGGGTTTTCCCATTGGTTCAGACCCCCAATTATTGCAGTCACACAGAGGGGGAATTGTTATGTCTAAGTTGATTCGACGAGTCGCAATTGTCGGCGGAACGCATGGAAATGAATGGACAGGCGTTTATCTCGTCAAAAAGCTTCAGCAGTTTCCAGCATTGACGACTCGATCGAGCTTTGAAACCATCACACTCTTGGCAAATCCAAAAGCGATCGAACTAAATCGCCGCTATATCGATCAAGACTTGAATCGAAGCTTTGCCAGCGAGGATTTATTGAATCCCAAATTGATCAACTATGAGAATCAACGTGCGCGGGATATTGTCGCTCAACTTGGTTCTAGAGATCAGCCTCAAGTAGATGTGATTATCGATCTGCATAGCACCACGTCGAATATGGGGCTGACGATTCTTCCTTCGACTCCTGATCCCTTTAATCTGCGACTCTCTGCTTATTTGAGCCAGATTTATCCGGATGTGCGAGTGGCTTTAGGAATGAATTGTACGCAAGATGCGCCGTTATTGCGATCGCTCTCGCCCTTGGGCTTCACGATTGAAGTTGGAGCAGTAGCTCAGAGTGTTCTCAACGCTGATCTATTCCTCAAAACCGAGCAACTCATTTACGCCGTTTTGGATTACATCGAAGCTTTGAATCAAGGAAAACCACTGGATGTGCCGCCTCGTTTGACGTTGTATCAAGCGATCGAGGCTATCGATTATCCCAGAGACGCGATCGGGAATCTACAAGCTTTCATTCATCCTGATCGCCAGTTCAAAGACTATGAACCGTTACAGCCTGATGAGCCGATCTTTCTGACTTTTGCGGGAGAATCGATTTGTTATCAAGGCAATTCTACAGTTTTTCCAATCTTTATTAACGAAGCTGCTTACTACGAAAAACAGATTGCGATGATTTTGACTGAAAAGCGCGAGATTGAGCTAGATAAAGAATATTAAAAAACGCTTAATTGATGTGTTTCTCAGTGTTTTTTCGAGCGTAATTTTAATGACAGACTAAAGTCTTAAATTATAAAATTCAAATTGTGGAAAACCGGTGAATAAGCTGTGGAAAATCTGTTTCGCTTGTGGAAAACTTGCGTTTTAGTCGGAGTAATTTGGCTTTTTGTCTCGACTTCTGCATTTGCTTCGATTCATACTTATTCGGATCAAAATAGCGTATTGTATCGATCGCTATCAAGATTACAAGATGACTCAAATCGAGCCTGGCAAGTGGTTTTTTATAAACGATTTCCGATTGGACAGCCCAATTCAGTTCATTTAAGATTAGTGGGATTTCCTGGAGCGGTGACGATCGATCATCCGCGATCGTTAGAACTTGAAGCCAATCGATCGCTCTTGAGCATTGAGGATGTGACCTCGAAAGATTTCCCGATCGCTCATGTAGGCGAATATGATTTCAAACCTATCTTGAACCAGTTAGATACCGATACCAAGCTCACTTTGATTCTGCCCTTGAAATCTGGAGAAGCGCGGTTAAAGGTTCCCCAAGACACGGCATTGGAATGGTGGCGAGTGGCAAGTTGGCAGCCGGAGCAGTAGAGGAGATTAACGACTCCCATAGATCAGTAAAGGAGCGATCGACAAAAACTCGATCGCTCCTTCAAACTCAAAGAAAAATTCTCAGACTTACGCCGCAATCACTTGAGTCAGTGGTGACCAGCGGAAATATCGCTCTCCACCGACTTCAATCACAACCTTCACTCGCGGCTCAATCTTCGGCAAGTTCGCTAAATACTCAAGCTCTTGATTCGACAGAATATGTCCCTCAATAATCCAAAGCAATAATCCCTTCGACTTCGGCGGCAAGTGAGCAATTTGACTCGTCACGATCGGCGGAACGAAATAGGTATATCCAACCGCTGCACCCGATCCGGTGCTCTTTTTGCCCAAATGCGGAGGACGAACGCCATGAACTCCCGTCAGATAAGCCGCCACATCCCCTAAACCTCTTGCCGTAATGCTGAGCGACTTGTAACCTGCTGACCGAATTCGACGGCGATAGCGTCCTTCAAATCCGCCTTCGAGGGGAACATAGGCAGCGATCGCGCCGTGGGTTTCAAGATCTTTAATTAGCTGTCCGCCTGTGGTGAGAAGTGCCATGCCGCTCGAACCTTCCTAAATTTAACGGTAAACATTTCAGAGATGCTCAGCATCCCTACTTATTCTAAAGGGTTATCTTCTTCTAAACCTTCAAGAATCTCTATTCCATTCATAATTTTCTCCATCGATTGAACTCAATGGGTCTTTCTCAAGATGGGTGAAAACTAATATGAAAAAGATTATTTGTATACAGTATGCGATTTTACAAACTGAGTGCCTTAGTATACTTCATACTTCAGTGGTGCAATTTATCCTAACCTTATGAAACACTCTGCCCTATGGTTAATGACGATCGCCTGTACGATCTCGATTGGCAGTCTTTACTATAACCAGCCAATGCTGGGATTAATTAGCACGCATTTCCAGGTGTCAATTACGGATGTGAGTGCTGTCCCAACCCTGACTCAGATTGGATATGCGATCGGGATGCTGTTCTTTGTCCCCTTAGGGGATCGGCTGGATCGGCGGAAATTGATTGTTTGGCTGAGTGGATGCAATGCGATCGCGCTGCTGTGTGCCGCGCTGTCTCCTGGATTTTATTGGTTAATTGCTGCAAGCTTCATGATTGGACTCACAGCGGTCGTGCCTCAATTATTGATTCCTTTTGCTGCTCAGTTGGCAGATTCGGAGCAGAGAGGACGAATTGTGGGAACTGTGATGAGCGGCTTGCTCGTTGGGATTGTATTAGGGCGAGTTGCAGGTGGGTTTTTCGGAGGAGAATTCGGCTGGCAGTCCACATTTTTGATTGCGGCAGGATTGATGGTGGGATTAGGCATCGTCTTGGTCAAGCAATTGCCGAGCACGTTGCCTGCTAAAACTGAGATTTCTTATTTGGAATTATTGCGATCGCTGCCTGTTTTATTCGCAGAACATTCAACCTTGAGAAAGAGATCGATTGCGGGAGCAATGTTCTTTGCCGCCTATAGTGGCTTTTGGGCAATCCTGCCCTTCTTATTGGAACGTCCGCCGTTTGAATTTCAAAGTGAGATGATTGGGCTGTTTGGATTAGTTGGGATCATGAGCGCAGGAGCTTCTCCCCTGTTAGGAAAGATGACCGATCGCACCAATCCAAGAGTGATGCTGAGAATTGCGATCGGGCTATTTCTCGGCGCACTTCTCGTTTTATTTCAGTTTCACAGTACGCTTTGGGGATTGATTGTCGGCGCAATCCTACTGGATCTCGGAACACAAACAGGTCAGATTTCTAACAAGGCAAAAATTTATAGCTTACCGATTGAAGTTCATAACCGTCTCACGACAGTTTATATGGTGATCTTCTTTACAGGTGGTGCGATCGGCTCGTGGTTGTGTGCCTATGGATGGAAGTTTTCGGATTATTAATTTAATTGGGGTTTAGAGCAATTTTGTAGTTCAACATACAATTTTGATCCGGCTAGATTGATAAACCTAGAATCTGCCCTAGCTTTGATATACGGTATACGCGATTCATCCGTTTGGACAGTACAAGGATTCAATACGGAGCAAATTACTGTATGTGCAGATGGGTGAACCGTAAGCTCAACGCCCTGAAAAACCCGAAAAACCATGACAATTACTGCACCTGAGAAAGAGCGATTTAGCCTAAGTGCGTTTCTAATTCGTGATGCTCCTGCTCGATTTTTGCTCAGTTGGGTTGCAGGATTTGTCGATACGGCGGCTTTTATTGTGCTGTTCGGTATTTTCACAGCTCATGTGACAGGAAATATTGCACTCGCCGGTTCAGCCTTTGCCAGTTCTGATCCTCAGACGACCTTACTCCGGCTCTCCATGCTTCCCGTTTTTATGCTATCGGTGGCTTTTACGTCACTGTTAGCAAATTTTGCTCGAAAGATCGGATGGGCAGTGTTGCCTGTGTTGTTGAGTGCAGAAGCGATCGCACTGGGGATCTTTATGGTCGTCGGATTGCAGTTCTCAGCGACCTTGCTTGTCGATGTGCAAGATGAGTTGATTTTCCCGATCGCAGTTACGGGCGTTATGGCAATGGGAATTCAGAATGCGCTGATGAAGGAAGCGGCTGCTTCATTTACGGGCTATTTTCCGACCACGGTGATGACCGGAAACTTTACACAGTTCACGATCGATTTAGTTCACTACATCAGTGCGAAGTTTGTCAAACAGACCGAGGAAACAAAGTCAGAAGCAGCAGAAGCAATGAGAAAGTTAAAACTGACTTTGCCCTTGCTGACTGGCTTCTTTTTGGGTGGGACAGGAGCCGCTTACTTTGTGCCTTCGGCTGAATTTTGGTGTTTATCAATGCCATTGTTTGCAGTCAGCCTGCTAGCAGTTGCTGCTTACATTCAGGCAGGAGTAACAAAGACTGTTTAAGAGATTAGGAAATCAACCATGCAACGGACATTGATTACAATTTTTGCTTGTGTGATGTGCTTATTGGCAGGTCTGAGTTTTGCGAATTTAGTGCAGGCGGCTCCGATGCTTGTTGCTGATGTGACTTCGGCAAGCGATCCATTTACTGCGTTGAAGGCAAAGATTGTTCCAGAGCTTGAGAAGATTTTGACTCCGGATCAGAAGACTCAGTTTGAAGATGCGATCGCGAATGGCGTGACTTTGAAGAAAGCGTTTAAGTCGATTACGCTGACTCCTGCACAGAAAAGCAAAGTTGGAGCGATGCTGAAATCGGTTCCTAAAGATTATTTTGCATCGCTGTCTCCGGCTCAGAAACGGGAGCTTTTTATGCAAAAAAAAGACTTCTATATGGAAAAAGGCAAGGAGAAGGCAGCAGAAGCAATCGAAATCGCCAAGGACGTGATAGAGAAAGTTAAGGATGCTGTAGCAAACTAGCAAGATTCTAAACGTCGGACAAGCCGAACTCAACTAAATCGCAAAATGCTTCATGCTTTAGAGCAAGTGGTGGTTTCAAACATGATTGAAAATCATCACCATCAAGCCAAGAGTCAGAAGCACGATCGCGCTTCCAAGCCAATCTGTCTTGGGATTGCTCAATCGAAATGCAGGCTGTAACCAAAATCGTAATGCGTTACTAATTTGAGGCATCACAATCCAGGTGAGTAAGGATGACACTACGAAATTACTGATTAGAGTCACGAAAGCGGGCGACCAAGACTGCAAAAAACCAAGTGTCGGAAGAATTTTGGTTTGGATCATGACCAGTGGATAGAGTCCCAAAACTACTGACATGACTTGTTTCCAGGGAGGAGTCCCTAAACTGGATCGCTCTTGTCCTGCCGCAGATGAAAACCATCCTTCTAACCCTGTCGTGAAAGATTTGAACTTGTAGTTATCAAAGATATTGTGTCCAGACTCAACGAGTGTGGCGCGATCGCGAGAATTCAGCCAATCATTCAAATGATCAGGTGTATCAAAATGCACGATCGAGTACCACTTCATCACACCGTCTACGCACTGCAATGGTAGACAAGAATCTGTTCTGATATAGCCTGGAAATCGCTTTGCAGAGCACATCAGAGTATTATGCCACTTGCGAAACATGGCGCGATTTTGATTTGGAACGATATACTCTAGAACAACGGTGGAGTAAAAGACGCGATCGTTAATTTCAGGATTCAACATTACTAAAAGTTTTAACTAGAACTTCATCGATAACACATTTCTGTGATTCATTAAATCAACATCAAGAGACATATCACTCCTGTCACTTAGGTTACAGAATGTGGAATTGAGCAGGAATTCAAGCAATCTTTTTGCACGAAACTTCTGCCTGGGACACAATCCCCCTCAAGGTATATTTATTGCCAAGATTTTACGCATAGCCTAGTAAAGCGCTAATTTAAGAACAAATCTATATTTCTTCCTAGAAAAACCAGAGTGAATCATTTCACAGTGATATGAATTTTCTGAGTTCAATTTCTATACTTTAGGCTTTGCATGAGCGACGCTTTTTCGATTCTGACCTTTGATCATTTAGAACTTTATGTCGGGAACGCAAAGCAAGCAGCGATGTTCTACGATCGCGGTTTTGGCTTCTCGACGATCGCATATCGAGGACTTGATACCGGAGAACGCCATGTTGCGTCTTATGTCATGCAGCAGGGCGAAATTCGCTTAGTCTTAACTTCTGCACTCAACCCAGATCACCCAATCGCTTCAAGAGCGGCGAAGCATGGAGATCATGTAGCAGTGATTGCTTTGGGTGTTAGAGATGTCGATCGTGCATTTCAAGTCAGTACCTCCCGAGGTGCATTAGAAGCGGTTGCACCGAATGAGGAGCAAGACGAAGCGGGAAAGTATCGTTACGCAATGATTTATGGCTATGGCAATACTTTAATCAAGTTTGTGCAACGCGATCGCTATCAAGGTGTTTTCGCGCCAGGATTTGTCCCCCGCTCGATTCCGTCTCGCGCCAATGCCGGATTGATTCAAATCGATCACGTCGTTGGCAATGTTGAAAAAGGACAAATGAACCACTGGGTGGAGTTTTTTCAGAAGACGTTGGGATTGGAATTACTCGTTAAATTTGACGATCGAGCAATCTCGACCGAATATTCTGCGCTTACGTCATCGGTGATGCAAAGTTCAACAGGAAGGGTCAAACTTCCGATTAATGAACCCGCGATCGGCAAAGGCAAATCTCAGATTCAAGAATTCCTGGAATACAACTACGGTGCGGGTGTACAGCATGTTGCTTGTCTGACTCATAACATTGTTGAAACCGTCACCGAATTGAAAAATTCAGGAATTGAATTTCTCAGTGTCCCGAGTTCTTACTATGCAAATTTAGAAGCTCGGGTTGGCAAAATTGATCAATCGATCGAGCAACTGGCTCAACTCGGAATTTTAGTCGATCGCGATCGCGAAGGATATTTGCTGCAAATCTTTACGCAACCTGTTCAAGATCGTCCGACTTTATTTTTTGAAATCATTGAACGACACGGATCACAGGGATTTGGAGAAGGAAACTTTAAATCTTTGTTTGAAGCGATCGAGCGAGAGCAGCTAATCAGAGGAAATCTTTAAGTCTAAGCAGATCACAGGATCGCTTATGCTATGACAGATTCATCGCGAGACTGTTTTGAATATGGATACCCGCCTTACGCAAGCTCAACTTTCTCAAGTCATAGCTGAAATCGATCGCTTATCTCAACTTCGCGACAACGAACTCGATCGTGAGCAAGTCAAACAGATTTTACAAGAGTTAAATTTGCCCGACGATTTACTCGATGACGCGATCGTGCAATTGCGCCGACGAGAAGCTCTAGCTCAGCAAAACCAGCGCCATAAAATTGTCATTTCAACCGTTGCAATTATGATTGTTGGCCTGATTGCAACCGTTGCTGTCGTTCAGCAGAAACAGCACAATAAGATTGCTCGCATTGCTGCGATTCAAGACATTGTGACGTTAAAAGATTCAACTAATTCAGTCACCCAGTTCGATCGCACAAAAGACGCACAAGTGTTTTACCGAGTCACATTGAAAAATCCCCCGATCAACGATCGCTTAGCTGTCAGTTGTGATTGGTTAGATTCAACAGGTGAGAGAATTCATCAGAGTCGTTTCCAGACTCAAGAAATTACACGATCGCCCTGGACAACGTTTTGCTTTGCTCCTTTATCGTCGCAGTCCAAGCCTGGAAATTGGACGGTGAAAATGTCGATCGCAGAACGTCCCATTAGTGAAGAAACGTTTGTGGTGAAGTAATGTTGGGATATTGGGGCTATGGTGATCAGCCCAAACTGATACAGAGACTCTCTGAACTCAGTGATGCAAAGATAGCAACTCAATTCTGCACTGATCAGTGGGGATTTGCAACGACTCAAACTCGGCTCAGTGCTTGCGGAAGAAGCACTATCAATGATGTGTGGGTCAATGCAACTGAAGCGTCTTTAGAACTAGGTCGAGACGCATTTGGTCGAGTTCCACTTTACTGGATCAAAATTGAATCGGTTATCTGGTTCTCAACCCAGTTGAAATCCCTGCTCAAACTCGCTCAACCAACAGTAAGCCATGCTGCACTGTATGCTTATACTTGCTTTTCTTATGTTCCAACACCGCTAAGCCCGATCGCAGAAATCGCTTCTATCTCTGCTGGCACGACGCTGACTTGGACAAAAGATTTTACTTGCACCATTTCTGAGACTGAAGACTGGCGCGAATCCAGCACAATGATTCACGATGAAGCTGAAGCCGTCAGACAGCTTCAAGAACTGTTGAAATCTGCGATCGCACATCAAATTGAAGATTTACCTGATGAGCCTGTTGGTATATTTCTATCTGGTGGGATTGATTCCTCGATCGTGGCTGCTTTACTAGTTCAATCTGGGGTTAAAGTTCGAGCTTATGCTCTTGATTTTGGCGTAGAAGATTCAGAGCTACCTTACGCGCAGCAAGTTGCACACTATCTCAACATTCCATTGACTCTAGTTCCAGCCCAAGCGAGACAGATTATTCAAGCTATTCCTGAAACGGCTAGAGCTTTAGATGCACCGTATGGAGATGGTGTAACGGCTCCACTATTGTTGCTCAATCAAGCTGCATCTCAAGATGTTCGCGTTGTATTCAACGGGGAACACGGCGATCAGTTATTTGCAGGCTGGACGAATAAGCCTTTAATTGCGAATCAAGTATACGACTCAGAAAATTTCACGTTATCAAAACAGTATCTCAATACATTTGGCAGATTGTACGGTTGTGAATCTCGAATCTTTTCTAATTCTGTTTACCAAAGTATTCGCGAACTTGATCTCCAAACTTATCTCGGTGATGCTTTGAATCCTGAAAAATGTGGTTCTCTTCTGGCTCAATTAAGGCGTGCATCGCTGATGTTAAAAGGCGCACAGAATATTCAACCACGTGCGACTGCCTTGGCACTTTCACAAGGATTGCAAGTACGATCGCTATTTTGTGATCCCGACTTGACTCGCTGGACATTCAAAATTCCTGGCGAACTGATGTTACAAGGAGCTTGCGAAAAGTACATTCTCAAACGTGCGGTTGAATCTTGGTTGCCCTCAGAGGTCGTTTGGCGAGAGAAACGAGGCATGCGAGTGCCGTTGCGTCCTTGGTACTATGGCGAGTTTTGGCGTGAGATTGGTAAATGGTTGAATCCGGGCGTGCTGCGTGCTGAAGGGCGATGGCAGCCCCAGATTGCAGAACAGATGATGTCAGGACAGATGGGAGCGAATTTACGCGATCGCTATTTAGGCAACAATCTTTGGCTTCTGATCATGTGGCAAGCTTGGCGAATTGAAGTCTTGGGAGAATCAGTTGGGGCATCTTCTTGGGATCATCCATTTTGGCTGCCACCGCAAGTCTGGCAGAGAGTCAGAAAAGTTCGGCAAGTTTTTGAGAGGTCGTTCTAGCGTTGCGGAGACTTAGCAGTAGCTCCGCTAAAAATCGCTCATTCTTTTGTGAACATCACTTCAAAACTGGCGACTCGTCTTTAAAGAGACGATAAAGTTAGTTAGATACAGTAATTACACTGAAATTAGTAATGTAAGCTCTCTGTATTCTTAAGTGAAATTAGGGATATAACAAGCGCTGTTAGATGCCGATCTCGCTCCTAAGTCGCAATTAACACGATTCCTGGCTGTGTCTCATCCGGGCGCAGTGGTTGTTTTAAAACTTGGTTTAATCATGCATCATGAGAAATTTTACGTCAGGACGGTCGAGCGCCCCACGACCGCTTCTAGAGACAACTAACCCCATACAAGAAGATCGTTACTCCTCTCAGAGAGCGATTCTTTACGTCCTGTTAAAGTCCACGATCGCGATCGTGTTATCACTTTTTGCTTGGGAAATCATTGTCCGAAATACAATCGAGCAGTCCCCAGGAACCACAAAACATCCAAGCCTAGGAAGAATTTATAACCCTGGTGACAGAATCGAATCGGGTGAAGGCTTCAGCCGCACTAGAATGAACAGCTTAGGAATGCGCAACGACGAGATTCTGCCCAAAGCTCAAGGCGAATTTAGAGTTTTGTCGATCGGGGATTCGTTTACGAGTGCAGAACAAGTCGAAGATGCCAAAACCTACAGTGCGCGAATTGGATCGACTTTCAAGCAGCAGAATTCGCCTGTCACGGTTATCAATGGAGGTAGAACCGGGGCGACACCTGCCTACTATTTGCACTTAGCAGATTTCTACAAGACTCAATTGCAGCCTGACGCTGTGATAGTTCAAATTAACGATTCTGATTTTACTGAAGAAGGCTTAGATCCCACAAAAGAGTTCTACATTCGTGCTCAAGGCAACACATTTCAAGCTATTCACAATCAGGATTTTGCTAGTGATGATCGCTTATCTCAACTCTTTCAGCAAAAGTTTCCGCAGTTGAGCTTTATGTTGCAAATTTCGACACTACGAGTCGGCGGAAAGAACCTTCAAGCGATGCTGAAAAAACAGGCGAAACCGACTGAAGCAGCACCGACAAAATCGCAGGGCAATTACGATCGCTTGATTGAATGGACAGTTGTGAATTTGAAAGCGAAGTACCCGAACTTGGTGATTCTGCATATTCCCTATGTCACTTTCAACAATCCAAATGAGCCACCTAATCCGGCTGAAGCAGCTTTGATCGAAATCGCAGAAAAGCACAAGGTTCCGATCGTGGCAATGCGGCGCGATTTTGTGAACTATCATCAAACGTTCCATCAACCGACCAGCGGGTTTAACAATTCTATCCCTGGCACAGGTCATATCAATGAAATTGGGCATGAACTGATTGCACAACGGCTCGTTCCCCTGCTCGAAGCAATGCGCAAAAAGACAAATTAGTCACTCATGATGTCTGAGGCTGCTGAACCATGATTTTCTCAAGCTTAGAATTTTTTGTCTTTTTTAGCGTTCTGCTTGGAATTTTATTGCTTGCGAGATCGCAGGGATTCAAAAAAATCATTTTACTCGGTGCTAGCTACTTTTTCTACGGCTATTGGGACGAACGCTTTGTTTTTCTGCTTGCTGCACTGACGATCGTGAATTACGCGATTGGTTTCCAGATTGAATCGACCCAGAATCCAGAGAAGAAGCGATGGCTGATTGCAGGGATTACTTTCAATCTGATCGTGCTAGGGTTCTTCAAATATTTCAACTTTTTCATCGATTCGCTCAATCTAGGTCTGAATGTTCTGAACCTGAATTTGTCCAACCTCCGGATCATTTTGCCGATCGGCATTTCGTTCATCACTTTTGAAGTCATTAGCTACCTAGCAGATATCTATCGTGGAACGAGCAGACCCGCAAAAACGTTTTGGGATTTTGCGCTTTTGGTTGCGTTTTTTCCACATTTGATTTCGGGACCAATCCTGAGATCGAGTCAGTTCCTTGGCGAAATTCAGAAAGGCATTCACTTAAACCGGGAGAATTTCAGTCAGGGTGCTCAACTTTTCTTACTGGGCTTAGTCAGAAAAGTGATTGTTGCCGATCGCTTAGCTCTGTTTGTGAATGAAGTGTTTAAGCAGCCTGCTGATTACAGTGCAATGACGCTTTGGCTTGCGGTGATTGGATACGCGATTCAGCTTTATTGTGATTTTTGCGGCTACAGTGATATGGCGATCGGGACTGCAAAAATTCTCGGCTTTGATATTCCCAAAAACTTTGCGACACCTTATCTCTCACGCAGTATTACCGAGTTTTGGCGACGCTGGCATATTTCGCTCTCGAATTGGCTACGCGATTATCTCTATATTCCTCTGGGCGGCGATCGACGTGGGAAAGTTCAGCAATATGGCAATCTGATGATTGTGATGCTGTTAGGTGGATTATGGCATGGAGCAAGCTGGAACTTTGTGGTTTGGGGTGGGCTACATGGTGGAGCGCTTGTGGTGCATAAACTGTATGCAGACAGAATCCCAAAAAGCAGCGTTACACAAGCATGGGACTATCAGCTTTGTGCAAATTTTGTCACTCTACTCTTTGTGTGTCTAACTTGGATCTTTTTTCGATCGTCAGATTTCTCGACCTCTTTGTTCATTTTGCAGAAGCTATGGGGTGTGATTGATCCAACGGGCATCAATTGGTTTGCAACTGCACTGGCGATCGCAGTTCCAATGTTCATTCTGACGGACTATGCAGGTCACCAGCTAGCTCAAGGAATGCGCTTGAGATTAAGTTCACTTCCGGGTCTATGTGCCTTCTTTTTTGTCATGTTTGGCGTACTTTTTCTCGCTCCAGCTCAGCCTGCACCATTTATCTATTTTCAGTTCTAGGATGATCTGAGTTCTCTACATCCGAAGCACGACTATAGTAGAGAATGAGTACACCAAAAATTTCAAGGTGAGGCTATGCTGGCAAAGATTTTATTCCTTGTCGGATCGTTAGTTGCGATCGCATTGATCGCGCTACTCATCATACAAGCAAAAAATAATGCAGAGATTGCACAAATTTGGCAAACCTTAGAACCTAAAACACCCGCAGTCGAACCATTTAGCCAAGACCTAATTGCAGATCAACCGGAACCTGTACAGCGATATTTTTTACATGCGATCGCGCCTGGAACGCCTCTAGCAAACGCTGTCTACCTAACAATGAAAGGTACAATTCGACTTGCACCCAATCAAGACTGGATGCCTCTCCAAGCAGAAGAACTGCTTTCTACTACAGGATTTGTCTGGCAAGCGAACGCAAGACAAGGAATTATCCAGATGCAAGGAGCAGACTACTACACTGCTAGTACTGGACGAATGCGGTTTTCGCTCTGGGGGGTGATTCCTGTTGTCAATGCTCAAAGTCCTGATCTGATGCGCTCGGCAATTGGGCGCTCTGTAGGAGAGTTGTTCTGGTTGCCGTCTGCTTTACTGCCTCAGCGAGGTGTGAGTTGGCAAGTCATTAATGACAACACAATTCAAGCGAGCCTGACGCTCGACAATGAGCCGATTACTCTGACTTTTGTGATTGATAGCCAGGGCAGATTACTCAAGAGTTCTTTTCTTCGTTGGGGGGATCAAACCGAAGATAAACAGTATGCCAAGATTCCTTTTGGTGGGGAATACCAAGCAGAACAGACCTTTGGCGGTTACACAATTCCCTCGCAGATGGGCGCAGGCTGGTGGATTGGCAGCGATCGCTACTTTGAATTCTTTCGCGTCACCCTTGAGCAAGCAGTATTTCAATGAGGTTACAGAGCTTGAATCGTTGAAAAACTGTCCTCCCTCACAACTTCCTCAACTTTTATCTCTACGCTTTAGATATCAATCATGATGGAGATCTATATCTATGAATACTCCTCTCGACGAACCTAAAGAAGTCATCGAAACAGTTCCAACCGAAGTGGTTCCTCCAGAAACTGAAACTCACTTTGAAGAGAAAGGAACGATCGAGGAATTTACCATTAGCGGCGATGCTTTAGTCGCGAAAGTCAGAGAACTGATTCATCAAGGCAATATTCGCCGGATTATTCTCAAAAACGAAGAGCGAACACTCATCGAAATTCCACTCACGGTTGGGGTTGTCGGTGGTGTTGTCAGTGCAGCTTTGTTTCCGGTGATTGCGGCTGTCGGTGTGATTGGAGCAATGGTGGCACATCTGACGATCGTGATTGAGAAAAAAGAATAGCTTTACTTGCCTGTATAGATGCCTAAAGCCCTTGCAGTCTGTACCAGATCACTTGCTGGATCAACAGAACACGGACTCTTTGCTAAAACTGCATCAAGCGGAACGGTTTCAGCATGACCATTCTGCCAGGCAACCATTTTTTGCGACTCTCCATTCGCAATTAAATCGACGGCGGTTTTGCCCAAGCTCGCTGCCACTAGGCGATCGAGTGCTGAAGGAATGCCACCTCGCTGAATGTGCCCTAGCACCGAGACTCGGCAATCGACAGGGTAAGGGCTACATTTTGCGATTTCATTCGCAACATATTGTCCCATGCCACATTTTATGGCTTCGCAAGATTGATTTGCGCTTTCTAAACTCCGATGGGCGCCTTCCGCAACGACCACGATCGCAAATCTTCGTCCCCAGCGATCGCGCAATTCGGCAAGATGTTGACAGACTTGCTCGATCGAGTAAGAAATTTCAGGAATCAAAATCACATCCGCTCCGCCTGCAATTCCAGAGTGCAAGGCGAGATGCCCCGCTTCTCGTCCCATCACTTCGACGATCATGACGCGATCGTGACTCGCAGCAGTAAAGGTTAATCGAGTCAGTGCTTCTGTAATCGTATTGACTGCGGTATCGAATCCAATGGCTCGTTCAGTGCAAGCAACATCATTATCGATCGTTTTTGGAATGCCAATAAACTGCCAATTTCCCTGAGTTGCGAGTTGATTGAGAATCGCTAAACTCCCATCTCCACCAATTCCAATCAACGCATCAAGCTCTAAGGCAGCATATCCATCTAAAACTTCCTGGATTCTACTCAGGGTATCTCCTTTGTTAATGCTGCCAAGAATCGTTCCGCCCATTGTCAGCAATGGATCAATTCCCTTTAAATCTAAGCCGTGTAAGCTCAGTGGCATCATTGCTCGATCGAGCAAGCCTCGGGTTGCATAAGGAATCCCCACAACATGCCAACCGTAAGTGAGCACGGCATGGCTGACGACCGCCCGGATGACTGCATTCAACCCTGGGCAATCTCCTCCACTGGTTAAAATTCCGAGTCGTTCCAATGTCTTCATATCTGGCAGTAATTCACGATGCTCGAAGACTAAATCAAGAATCTGAGGATCTCGTGAAGATTAACTTCTCTCCTAACAAAATCGCTGTGTTCTTATCATGATGTGCTTCGGATGCGGGTTACAGACTGAAAATTGCGTGAAGATTGCAGTGGCACGGTAAACTGATGAGATTGATTAATTCGCTCATTTCGATCGTCCCCAGTCATGCCGTCATTTTTACTAGAAGTTGGAACTGAAGAACTACCCGCAAGTTTTGTCGATGAAGCGTTGTCACAATGGCGATCGCGGATTCCGAAACAATTAGCGGAGTTAAATTTGACGACTGACGCAATTCAGTTTTATGGAACGCCGCGACGATTAGCGATCGTCATTCAAGGGTTGCCTGCTCAACAGCCGGATCAAGAGGAAGAAGTCAAAGGACCGCCTGCACAAGCAGCTTTCAAGGATGGACAGCCCACCAAGGCAGCCGAAGGATTTGCCCAAAAACAAGGCGTCTCGATCGCGGATTTTGAAATTCGTCCAACCGAGAAAGGCGAATTCATTTTTGTCAAAAAAACAATCAAAGGCAGAGCGATCGCGCAAATCCTAACGGAATTGATTCCGCAATGGATCACACAATTGGAAGGAAAACGCTTTATGCGTTGGGGAGATGGCGATCTGCGCTTTTCTCGACCGATTCGCTGGTTGGTCACGTTGCTCGATGGAGAGGTTTTACCGATCGAGATTACGAGTAATTCGATTGCATACAAGAGCGATCGCATTTCTTGGGGTCATCGCGTTTTACATCCTGATCCGGTTTCAATTCCGAATCCAGAATCTTATGTTTCAACCTTGAAATCTGCATTCGTTGAAGTTGATCCCGAACAACGTCAGATTGTAATCAAACAGCAAGTCGAAGCAGCAGCAAAACAGTTGAATGGAGTTGCCATTATCGATGCTGATTTGCTGCGCGAGGTGACGAACTTAGTCGAGTATCCTTCAGCGGTTGTGGGCAAGTTTGATGCAGAATTTTTAGAACTTCCGGCGGAAGTAATCACAACCGAAATGGAAAGCCATCAGCGGTATTTCCCGGTGCAAAAAGCAGGCAGTTCTGAACTATTGCCGAACTTTATTACGGCATCCAATGGCGATCCTCAAAAAGCAGCAATCATTGCATCCGGAAATGAGCGAGTGATTCGGGCGCGGTTGTCCGATGGGAAGTTCTTCTTTGATGCCGATCGTAAAATTCCTCTAGAAGCCTATTTACCCAAACTCGAAACGGTGACTTTTCAGGCTGATTTGGGATCAGTCCGTGCAAAAGTCGATCGCATTGTGGCGATCGCAGGTCAGATTTGCACTCAACTACAAGTTGGGGATCGCACTGAAATTGAACAAGCAGCACTCTTATGCAAAGCTGATCTCGTGACTCAAATGGTAGGCGAATTCCCAGAGCTTCAAGGGGTGATGGGACAGAAATACGCGATCGCAGGGGGACAGTCCGAAACGGTTGCGAATGCAATTTATGAGCATTATTTGCCCAGAGGTGCAGGCGATGATTTGCCGCAATCTTTAGCAGGTCAGATTGTCGGAATTAGCGATCGCTTAGATACCTTAGTCAGCATTTTTGGATTGGGATTAATCCCGTCTGGATCGTCTGATCCATTTGCGCTGAGACGAGCAGCAACCGCGATCGTCAACATTACTTGGGCAGCAAACTTAAAGCTGGATCTCAATTTACTTTTAGAACAGTTAGTTAAGGGTTTTAGTGAAAACTACGCGCAAGTCCAGAAATTAGCGACGGCTGATTTGCTCAAGCAGTTGAAAGACTTTTTCTTACAGCGCGTTGAAACATTGCTGAAAGACGAAAAAATTGACTATGACTTAGTAAATGCTGTGTTGGGTGAGAATGACCCAGACTACGCAGCGCGGGCATTGCAGAACTTATTAGATGTCCGCGATCGCGCGAATTTCTTACAGACGATTCGCAATGATCAGCGTCTAGCAACCATTTACGAAACTGTGAATCGTGCGTCTCGACTCGCCGTTCAAGGCACATTAGATCGGCAACAGCTTGATCCCGTTCCCGTCATTCGTTCTGAACTGTTTGAAAAGAATTCTGAGAAAGCTTTCTTTACTGCCCTGCAACAGTTGAATCAAACCCTGCAAGGCAAGACTGATTACACGAAGCTCGTTGAGGCTTTAAGTCAGATTGCTCCAACCGTGAGTGCCTTTTTTGATGGAGAAGATAGCGTGTTGGTGATGGATTCTAATCCAGACATCAAGCAAAATCGTTTGAATTTGTTGGGGATTTTGCGAAATCATGCGCGATCGTTGGCGGATTTTGGCGCGATCGTCAAATCCTAGCGATCCGGTTAACCTTGCAATTCAACCCTCGAATCGTTATCGTCGGGATTGAGTTGCTCCCATCAAATCTATGCCTATCCAACAGAATCAACATGCGATCGTCATTGGTGGCAGTATTGCTGGATTGCTTGCAGCGCGTGTGCTATCCGAATACTTTCAGCAAGTGACGATCGTCGATCGCGATCAGCTCCCCCTGACGGCTGAACCGCGACGAGGCGTACCGCAATCTGTTCAACCGCATGTTCTATTTACCAAAGGCTACCGAATCTTAGAAGCACTCTTTCCTGGCATTGACGATGCACTTGCAACGGCTGGAGCTATTCCGTTTGATTGGGGAAAAGACTTCCTGTACTTTCAAGCGGGTCGTTGGTCACCCACAACTGAAACACCCGTCGGGCTAGAATCTTACACCTGTACCCGCCCATTGCTCGAAAGCGTAATTCGACAGCAGGTGAGTAAAATCGCCAATATTACTTTTTTACAAGAGCAACGAGTGATTGGATTGTTGTCTACTGGAACTGCAATTCAAGGGGTCAAACTTCCAAACGGCGAACTTACTGCCCAACTTGTTGTAGATGCCAGTGGTCGCAGTACTCATGTTCCTCAATGGTTAGAAAGTCTTGGAATCACTCCACCTCCTATAACTGTGATTGATCCAGGATTAGGCTATACAACTCGTCGATACCGCATTCCCTCTCAGTTTCAGCCGGATGGTAGGGTTTTGCTGATTAGCCAAGTCCCCCCTGATCAAACTCGTTTGGGATATTTAGCTCAAGTGGAAAATGATCAATGGATTGCTACCTTGGGAGGATATGCACATGATTATCCGCCGATCGAGGAACAAGGTTTTTTACAATTTGCTCAAAGTTTAGATCATCCTGCTTTCTATCAAGCGATCGCGCAAGCAGAACCCGTGTCTGATATTCAAGCCCATCGCGCCACAATGAATCGACTGTATCACTACGAAAAAATTGCGATGCCAGAAGGGTTAATTGCGATCGGAGATGCGGTCTGCGCGCTTTGTCCCATCTATGGACAAGGGATGACCGTAAGTGCATTAGCCGCGCTGGTTTTACAACAATGGTTAGCAAAATCGCAGAAACCAAATTTTCAAAAGCAACTGGCTCGCAGTAATGCTTTTGCTTGGTCACTAGCAACCGGATCTGATTCTAAATTTCCAACTACGAAAGGAGCGATCGCACCGAAACAAGGAGCAAAATTATTCCAGGTTTATCTCGATCGATTGATGGCTACTGCACAAAAAGATGTTGAGGTACATTTGGCTTTTTTACAAATGGCACATATGCTGAAGCCTCCGAGTATTGTGTTTCATCCCAAATTGGTGCTGAAAACATTGTTCTAATGTGAGGTGAATCTGACAGAATGATGCGAAAAGTATCTGTTCTCTCTGAAAGCTAAATTCCACAAATTTGGGAATTGAGGGGCGCAAATCACTGGAAATAGCACCCCTCATCGAATTGACGTTAAGCCTCAATTACCACGCGCAAATTCCCTCGTTTCTTCGACACCCGACAAGACGTAGAAGACCCCGATCGCTCAAATTCGAGATCCAACAATGTTGGACCCACCCGTAAGTTCTGCAAGGACAGCGAATTAATCGACTCAGGCAAAGCTGGATCAATTACCCGCAGACAGTTTCCAGGCGCATCTGGAACCAAGTTCACAATCATATGCACCAATTGAAAAATGCTTCCCGTCGCCCAAGCTTGCGGTGTACAAGCAACTGGATATTGAACTGGCTCATTATCATCTGTGCGATCGTAGCCGCAGAACAATTCCGGCGGACGTTGATACGGCTGATAGCGTGTCATATCGAGCAAGCCTTTACACAGTTCTAACGCTTGGTCAATTAACCCAAGCGAACGTAGCCCGATCGCAATTAAAGCATTGTCATGAGGCCACACTGAGCCAACGTGATAGCCCATCGGATTATAAGCAGGCGACAAACTACTCAATGTCCGAATGCCCCAACCATTGAACATATCCGGCGCACGTAACCGTTCCGCCACACTGTAAGCTTTCTCCGGCGTGAAAATGCCCAAGCTCAAACAGTGCCCTGGATTTGAGGTAATACTATCGACTGGATTGCCATCACCATCTAATGCCAAAGCACAGAAATCTTGATCTTCCATCCAGAAATCGCGATTGAATCGAACTTTCAGATCTCTTGCTTCCTCATCCCAGCGATCGGCAAGATCAATCCGCTTCTTCATCCGGGCAATATGGCTCAGCCGAACTTTCGCAGAATACACATAGCCTTGAACCTCGCAAAGCGTAATCGCACCTTGAGCGAGTCTACCTTTACGATCGACAATACAATTCCCCGAATCTTTCCAGCCTTGATTGTCCAGCCCTCGCTTTGACGTGCGGTGATAAGCAAGATAGCCCGTTTCTCGCATATTGCGATCGATCCAATCCATCGCAGCTAGTGCAGAATTCCATAAGCGATCGAGCGTCTCATAGTCTGCTGTCCAGGAAAAATACTCTGCATACAGCATTAACCACAACGGGGTTGCATCCACCGTTCCATAGTAAGGAGTGTGCGGAATCTCCTGACAGCGCGCCATCTCACCAAATCGAATCTCATGCAGAATTTTTCCGGGTTGCTCTTCGCGCCATTCATCATCTGCTTTGCCTTGATAGTGCGCCAGAATTGCTAGCGTTTCTTTCGCAATTTGGGGATCAAGGAGTAACGTCTGAGAAGCGGCAATGATGGAATCGCGTCCAAACAACGTCGAGAACCACGGAACGCCAGCCGATAACGCTTTATTTCTGCCAAAGGTTTGTCTGAGCAGGTACACATCTTGCTCGGCTCGCTCGATCACTCGATTGAAAGTATTTTTATCCGATCGAATCTGAGTCACCTGCTGCCGCCAATGTTGCTCCTCGGAAAGTTCTGCCGCTTTGGCTTGGGAAAGCGTCATCGGCGTGCTGACTCGCGAAACCGGACGACCGTTACTCAACGGCTGCAAGCGGTAGCCAAATTTCTGAGTCTCATGCGGCTGCAATTTGAGTTGCCATAGGGCTGTATAGCCTTTGAGAAAGTGCGGCTGATGATGCACGAAGTCGATTCGGGATTCTAAAACCGAGCCATCTAACCCTTGATATGCCAGAGTCAGTTCAACCTGAGCGGTTTCTGGTGCTTCAAACGAATCCGGATCTGACTCAACTTCTTCAACAGGTTTGGTCATCTCGACGGGTAAATGTCGAAGCAGAGTGCCGCGTTGAGATCGATCAAAGCCCCGTACCTCAAACAAATCAATAAAGTCTGCATCAAAGCTAAGACTTAATTCAAACTCAATCGGTTCGGTACTATAGTTCGCGATCTCGATCTCCTCAAAGAGTCCTCCATTTAGCACCAATTCGCGTTTGATCCCGATCGTTTCAGCAGGAATGCGATCGTCAATGCGAGGATTCGTACACAGCACAGATAGTACAAATCCTTTTTCTGCCGTGCTGCTCAGCAAAATGGGAGGGCGACCATCGATCTGAAACTCTAACCGATTCAGAAAGCGCGTATCATGACAAAACAATCCTAAACCGCTACTGCGTCCCTCATCTGAGGAGCCGCCAATGTTGCCAAACGTATCCGTGAGTAGAAACAGATCATCATCTTTGAGCGTCAAAATGGGTTGGGGGCGCTCATTCAACACAGAAGCCCACTCTGGAATGGGCAACTCTTCAGCCGGAACAAACTTTTTACCGTCGATTTCAATGATTTCTGACATTGGTCAAGAAAAATGGGCAAGGGGACAGAATAAAACTTTTCGAAGTTCGTTTAAGGATTAAAACGAGTTATAAATCGTAACCATTTTAACGATGAAGTGATCCGTAGATTTGAGGTTTCGATCTTTTGCTTCTCTTTTTCTTTGATTGCAATTGTTTTAGTTTATTCATGAGTTGTCAGGCTGAACGCGACCAACAATATGTTTTGTAAGCAATTGTCTGTGCCTTGTGTAACATTTTGCTTAAAGTCTTCGTCAATCTCTGTCTGGATGCCATTTTGAGATCGACCTAAACGTGGTAGTATCCCAAGTGCCCTAGATCAGCATTTTGAACGTCCTGGGTCTTACTGCTTTTCGACGAACGGAGAAAGCAGGTTTGGTTTATTTGATCGTCTATAGAGTTGTTCACCGTACATGCCGCTGCCATCTTCCCACCGTCGAACTAAAATTGTCGCTACGATCGGTCCTGCAACCAGTAGTCCCGAAGTCTTGCGCGACCTCATTGAAGCGGGTGCAACAACACTCCGCCTCAACTTTTCCCACGGAACGCACGATGACCATCTCCGAAGCATTCGCTTAATTCGGCAGATTTCCTTTGAATTGAATCAGCCCGTCGGGATTTTACAGGACTTACAAGGACCAAAGATTCGACTTGGGCGCTTCGAGAATGGTCCAATTACGCTGAAAAAAGGCGATCCCTTCATCCTCACCAGTCGCACCGTTCCCGGAACTCAAGAGATTAGCTCAGTCACTTATGATCAGCTCTCCGAAGAAGTTCCTGAAGGTGCAACGATTCTGCTTGATGATGGCAGAGTCGAAATGAAGGTAGAAAAAGTCGATCAAGCTGATCGATCGCTGCATTGTCGAGTTGTTGTCGGTGGTCCGCTTTCTAACAACAAAGGGGTGAATTTCCCTGGCGTTTACCTCTCGATCAAAGCTTTAACCGATAAAGACCGCAAAGATTTGGTCTTTGGCTTGGATCAAGGTGTGGATTGGGTGGCATTGAGCTTTGTGCGCAATCCTCAAGATGTTTTAGAGATCAAAGAACTGATCGCCAGTGCAGGTAAGTCTGTTCCAGTAATTGTGAAGATCGAAAAGCACGAAGCGATCGAGCAAATGGAAGCGATTCTCTCGATCTCAGATGGAGTCATGGTCGCGCGGGGCGATTTAGGCGTTGAACTTCCGGCTGAAGATGTGCCGATTTTGCAGAAGCGGTTGATCAAAACGGCGAATCGTTTAGGGATTCCGGTGATTACTGCAACTCAAATGCTCGACAGTATGGTGAGCAGTCCTCGCCCGACTCGTGCAGAAATTTCGGACGTGGCGAATGCGATTTTAGACGGCACCGATGCAGTGATGTTGTCGAATGAAACGGCAGTTGGGAAATACCCGATCGAAGCGGTTTCGCAAATGGCAACGATCGCAATTCGGATCGAGCAAGAGCATTCTCAAAAACTGTTGGAAAATACAGGTCGATCGATTCCGAATGCGATCAGTCAAGCGGTCGGTAATATTGCGATGCAGCTAGATGCAGCCGCAATTATGTCCCTGACGAAGACCGGAGCGACAGCGCGGAACGTGTCAAAATTCCGTCCGAGAACTCCGATTTTGGCAATTACGCCGCACGTAGATGTAGCACGGCAGATGCAACTCGTTTGGGGTGTAAAACCTTTACTCGTTCTAGATTTGCCTTCTACAGGTCAGACCTTCCAAGCGGCATTGAACGTGGCACAAGAAAAAGGCATGGTGTCTGAAGGAGATCTAGTCGTGCTCACGGCTGGAACACTTCAAGGGGTCGCGGGTTCGACTGATTTAATCAAAGTTGAAGTCGTCACAGCAGTCCGTGGCAAAGGCGTAGGAATCGGACAGGGATCAGTCAGTGGTCGCGCCCGGTTAGCTTCCACCATTCGGGAAATCCACCAATTTCATTCGGGTGAGATTTTAGTTGCACCGAGTACAACGGCAGAGCATATTGATGCGATTCGCAAAGCGGCAGGGATTGTCACAGAAGACAGTAGCCTCACAAGCCATGCAGCGGTGATTGGCTTGCGGTTAGGCATTCCTGTGTTAGTGGGTGTGAAAAATGCAACAGGTGTCATCCGCGATGGTGAAATTGTGACGTTGGATATGCAACGAGGATTGGTTTATTCCGGTTCGAGTGGTGCGACCCAGACCGATGCAGCCTTGTCAGTCTAGATTTTAGTCTCGACTTGCGTTGAAATGAGAAGCATAAGGCACAGAGAGATAGGAAATTCTCGTGTCTTATGCTTCGATTGCTATGTAGCAATGATAGCAACTGGTACGGATTGACATTGATTCCCAAACGTCAGAATCTAATAAGGCAAAGGTTCGCATACTTAGGAATAAGAATTGATTCTCTGCAATGTCTCGAACTTGCTCTCATTTTCGATCCGTCTTCCGGTTTGGGAGCAAAGGTCGTTTAAGATGGAGGCAAAGCCGTTCAGAGTTGTAGATCATTAAATTCATGACTCTTGGCACCGTTGAAGTCTGGCTCTTTCTGCATCTTCCTCATAGGTGTTTCCCTGGCAGAATGATATGAAGCAGTTCTGCACTCTTCTCCTGATTCGCCGATCTCAGTTTGACAATGCTCTCTTTCAGCGATCGCTCAGTCAGTCCCCTGACATTGACTGGAATATCGTTGTAGCACGTTCAGGCAATGCGGCGCTGAATATTTGTTGCCATGCTGCTCCAGATGCGATTTTGATGCACTCCGATCTGCATGATATGGAAGGCGAACAATTTATTAGCAAACTCAAGCAATTTGAAGACACAGTTCCGATCGTTGTGATCGCGCACACATTAGAAATTGCATCGCAACTTCTAAAAGCAGGTGCAAAAGATTACATCCTCTCGCACAAAGTAACGCCAGAAGTATTACAACATACACTGCAGAGCGTAGTACTGCGGCAAATGATCGAGGGAAACCAAAAGGATCGATTAAATCAACAGCTTAAACAAAGTCAAATTGCGCTGAGAAGAGCGATCGCGCAACGCGAAGAAGCAGAAACCGCAAATCAAAATAAAGACGAATTTCTCGCTGTCGTTACGCACGAACTGCGCACACCACTCAATGCCATTTTAGGCTGGGCGAAATTACTGCGATCGCGCAATCTCGATTCTGAAAGTATCGATCGAGCCTTAGAAACGATCGAGCGCAATGCCCAATCTCAATCTCAATTAATTGAAGACCTCTTAGACATTTCACGCATTATTCGAGGTCAATTGCCGATCAAAGTCATGATGGTCAATTTATACGCAGTCATTTCTGCTGCGATCGAGGGCGTTCGACCAACAGCAGCAGAAAAGAACATTCAGCTTGAATTTAGCTCGATGGATTTAGATCTGGTCATTTCAGGCGATCCGAAACGATTGCAGCAGATTTTATTAAACTTGCTCACCAATGCAATTAAGTTCACTCCAGCAGGCGGAAAAGTTACAGTTCAACTCACTGAACTAGATGGAATGGCATACGTCAAAGTGATCGATACCGGGATTGGGATTCAGCCTGAATTTTTACCGCATATTTTCGATCGCTTTCGTCAGGATGAAACCAATGCTGCTTCCGCAGACGGGTTAGGGTTAGGTCTGACGATCGTGCATCAACTCGTCGAACTGCATCGGGGTTCAATCACCGTTGAAAGTGAAGGCAGCGATCGCGGTACGACTTTCACCGTCCAGTTTCCACTTGCTTCGCTAAAACTCTGAACTGATCCCAAGTTTCATAAAGAAGCCTTGAAAACTGAAATCATTCTGGCTTTCAGAAAATACGCCTGGACTCGCTCCATCGACAAATCGAATCGAATTCGACACATTAAAGAGATGTTGATATTCATAACCCGCACTCAGATTCAAAGTCGCTTGCTGACTGATTTTGGGTTGCCAACTCACTCCTAAAGCAAACTCCAAACCTGGCACAAACGTTTGATATTTATCCTGCGAAATCCGAGCAACCAGATCAGCACGATTGTTATCGGTTTCTTCGTAGCTCGTTGTCCGATTGCCCACTAGAATCATTCCTGCACCGCGACCAAACAGACTAAAATCTTTGCCCAACCTGAGATCTGCTTGAGCACCCATGCGAGGTCCAAACCCACTTAATCGATTCTCAATCCGAGCCGTTGCCTGGTTAAAATCTCGCCCATCATAGGCAACATTCATCACTTGATTCACAGTCGCAAATCGCAATCCTCCAAACACTCGCACACCCAAGCTTTGTCCAATTTTGAACCGATAAGCAAGTTCGGCATCAGTCGCAGCATAATTCATCCGCGCACTGGCGTCCGCCGTATTGGCAGAATCATTCTGAACCGGATGCGTCAACGTAGAGTACAAGAACCCTTGAGTCGGTCGAACGGCACTTTGCTGCCCGCCAGTATTGAAAAACATATGAGTTGCAGCCACTTCCCAAGCCGTCTTTTCAGGACGATAGGTTAAACCCACGCGCAGCGCCGTTGGATCTTCATATCGAACTCTTGCCAGATCCCCACTAACTGCTAGTGCTTGTCCTGAGTCTACGATCGCGAAATCCATCGCGTTACTCGTTCGAGCCTTTAAGAATAATGCTTCTGCCGAGACTTCAAACTGTTGAGGACGTTTTTCAGGAGCAGTCACCCCGACTTGATCAGAAGTAGGCTTTTTAGCAGTGCCGGATTGTGGCGAAATCTGCTGCCGTAAGCTTTCAATTTCTTGTTCTAGCTCTTGCTGCTTTTGCTCTAGTAATTGGAGCTTTCTAATTAGCTCTGCATTAGGAGAAGCTTGAGCGATCGTCGAAGGAGCAGGAGAAACTTCAGTCGCAAAAGCACTGAAAGGAGCGAGAAAAATTGCGGAAGCTGCAATCCAAGGGGCATGAATCTTTTTCACGGGAAAGTCCTAACAGGTAAGTGAGCTGGCAAAGGAAGCGTATTACTTATAACTCAATACGCTCGGCTTACTGAAAAAATTAATCCGGGAAGGAAAGCTGGAACCGTCCTTCGAGAGTGAGTTTGTTTTTCTCTTGATCTAGCTCTGAGATATAGCGCTGGAGAGCAGGACTGAGGAAGTTCACAAGATAGGCGTTGATGCGAGGATTGATGATTGTGCTGTCCCCTGCACTGGGATTTGTTGCTCGGATCACATTTGTTCCTAATGTGTCATTCAGCACATCCGTCTCTGCACCTCCAAACAAGTAATCATCTCCAGCATCTCCTTGCATCGTATCAACGCCTCGAAGTCCAAACAGGATGTCATTTCCATCGCCGCCTGTCATCGTATCTTCAGCAAATCGCGTTGCTCCTAGATTTGAATTGCGGTAGATCAAATCGTACTGATGAGGTAGACCTTGACTGAAGTTGTAAGATTCGTCGCTGGAATCGAGATAGCCTCTGACGATTTCAAAGCTGAGATTGATTTGTCGATCGACGATCGGGAGCAGCAGCGTTGCATTATCTCCTAACATCACGTCGTCGCCTGCTTCACCATTCATCACATCGTTTTGAGCAATCAGGGTATGAGACTGATTGTTATTGACATACTCAATGCCGTGATTGGTATTGTGCAGGTCGCGAATGAAGGTTCTGACATCTTCAGCAAACAGTTCGAGATCGCGTTGGAATTGTAGGCGATCGCTTTGAGTGACAGGCGCTTGATTTGCGAGCGGCAGAATCACATTACTATAACCAGCAATCATTAAGTCATTTCCAGAACCACCATTCACCAAATCGTTGCCGAGCTTCAGGTTAAACTCGCGCAGCGTAGAACGAGCAGGCTGATCACCGCCGATAAGTGCATAGTTCCAGAAGCTGCCTTTCACATAGTTGGGATTGCTGAAGTTAGGAGCAAGAACAAAAGTGTCATCAGCGAGAAGCTTGTCATCGCCACTATTTCCAGTGATTTGATCATTGCCGATCGCTAAAGTAAACGGCTGATTCATGGGTCGAGTGGTGAGCGGATCTAATACCGTATCAACGGTGCGATTGAAGTTCGCAATTAATTGCTGAAGATTTCCGACCATTGTGCTAATCGCCGCAGCATTACTCGGTGATTTAATCGTTAAGCCCCCGATCAAGAAGGCATTGTCACCCATGACTAAATCGCGATCTCCCCCTGCATCAATCACATCTCCACCGCGTGTAATTTCTCGTGCAGTCGCGCCACTCGTTCCAGTCAGCGCAAGTTCTAAGCCGTGAAGGTCATAGTTCAACTGATACAGCGATCGCATCATTAGATCCAACGATTGATCAATTCCAGCAACTCCTGTTCTCAGCGGAATGGTATTCGTATAGTTATCTCCCACAACCGTGTCTAAACCAGCACCCGCCGAAATCTGGTCATTTCCTGCTAGTAAATCAAGATGATTGATCACATCAGGAATGACAGCAGCTAGCGTTTGGAACGTTACACCCGAGGTTGTACGAAGCGCACCCGTGATCGGAGTCGGAGAATGATCGCGCGTTAAAGTCGGCGAGAGCGTCAAGGCTGGCAGCAAGCCCGAAATTGGGTCAGGCGTTAAGGTCAAGTTTGGCGTAACGATCGTCCCGAAGAAATCGAGAGCTAGGTTTGCATTCTGCTTGATCAGGTGAATCGCACGAGTGACGATCGGGAGTTCCGTATTAAACGGTGGCAGATTCGAGGTGTCATCTCCAACGATGAAGTCATCGCCTGCAAGATCATCAATGAAATCATTGCCTGCATTGCCTTCAATGTAATCATTGCCTGTTCCACCTTGAATTGTGTCGTTACCGCGCTGACCGAAGAGCGCATCATCTCCAGATCCCCCATCAATTGCGTCATTCCCATCTGCTAGGAGTGCGACCTCATATCCAGTTGATTCAGTCAGTAACAAGAGATCTGGATTTTGGAATTGTGCCGCAGTCGGTGTTCCGCTGACGGTTCCAGTCACGCGACCAACATCAGTTAGAATCACATCTCGATGCCACGAACCATTGAGATTCCGACGAGCTGAACCATCTGGATTGACATCGCGAGTAATGATACCGACATCTCCTAAAATCGTGTCTTGTCCGTCTCCACCTTGAATGATGTCATTGCCCAGTTGCCCATAGAGTTCATCATCTCCAGCACCACCATCAATGAAATCGTCTCCACGCTGACCTTGAATGATGTCATCGCCAGTTCCTCCGACCATCGTGTCATTGCCAGCGATGCGATCGACATCATCAAAGCGCACGATATCTCGAATAACCGTCGCAAACGGTGCCACAAATCGCTGCCACGCATTGTTCACCCAACGCCGAGTAATCGTGCCGTTATCACCGAGCATCACATCTGAGTCTGCTTCTCCATCCATTGAATCATTGCCATCGGCACCACCTAGCACATTGTGACCGCCAGTCATGTCATCTTCACCTGCACCACCGTACATGATGTCGTTGCCTTGCTGACCGAGCAGAATATCATCGCCTTGATTGCCATACAGCACGTCGTCTCCACCGCCATCGGCTGCTTGTGTGTCGATCGAGACGAAATTGCGATCGCGCTGCAATGCCTGATAGACGATGGCATGATCACCCATGACCAAATCATCTGATGCACCAGTGGACACAGGTTTTGAATCTCCTTGACGGTAGAGCGCTGTATCATCAATCTGCACGCCATTGATCATCCACACCGCAGCATCTCCGGTCGCAGCATCCCGCCAGACAAACTCAGCCTTACCATCGTTGTTCAAGTCACTAATCGCTTTGACTTCCCAGTTAAAGGGCACACCCGAAATGATCACGGCGGCTCCTGCCAGTTGAGTGCCATTGATCAACCACACCGCAGCATCGCCATTACCGCGATCGCGCCAGGCGATATCGCTCTTGCCATCATTGTTAAAGTCGCCAATTCCTTCAATCGTCCAATTGCTCGGAATTCCAGCTAGAACAATTCCAGATCCAGCAATTTGCAACCCATTCATCAACCAAACAGCAATCTCACCGTTCGTTTGCCCTCGCCAGAGCAGATCGGCTTTGCCATCGTTGTTAAAATCGCCAATTCCCTGAATGTTCCAGTTCAACGGCACACCGGGGAGAACAATTGCAGATCCAGCAATTTGCATACCATTCATTAACCAAACGGCAACATCGCCATTACTGCGATCGCGCCAAATCAAATCAGCATTACCATCGCCATTGAGATCATCAACGCCTTCAATGGTCCAGGTCAACGGTACGCCTGGAACGACGACTGCGGCTCCCGCAATTTGCGAACCATTCATTAGCCAAACAGCAACATCGCCATTACTGCGATCGCGCCAAATCAGATCCGCTTGATTGTCGTTATTCAGGTCAGAGATCCCTTCAATTTCCCAACTCAGTGGCACACCCGGAAGCACAATCGCAGCAGTGTCAATCTTTCTGCCGTTCATTAACCAAAGGGCAACATCGCCATTAGCACGATTGCGCCAGATAAAATCATCCTTGCCGTCTTTGTTGAAGTCGTCAATTCCTTCGATCGTCCAACTCAAAGGCACACCGGGTAAGACCACTGCGAAATCGAGTATTTCTTTGCCATTCATCAACCAAACGGCAACATCCCCCCGAACTTGATTGCGCCAAACGAGATCGGTTCGATCATCTCCGTTAAAGTCACCTTCATCAACAACTGTCCATTCCCGGGTCAAGACAACGTTTGGATCAGCTCCGTTATCGCCTGCAACAAAGTCAGAACCTGAGCCACCGATTACTTGATCTTCACCTGCACCGCCAAAGATACTATCGTCACCGCCCAAAGTTGGATCAGTAGTTGTGATGATATCCAAGGTTGATAGGTCAGAATCGGCTCCAACGACCGCATCCCCTGCAAAAGCAAAATCGAATCGACCGTTATCACCTAAGATTCTGTCATTGCCAGCATCGCCGTAGAGAATATCATCGGCAAATCCACCCAGAATCAGATCAGTCCCATCGCCCCCGGAGACGACATCATCTCCCCCAATGCCTGGGTCGATGCTATCTACGAGTTTTACCCGTCCGCCTGTTAACGTAATTTCAGCCTGATCTCCAATTAGAATGTCGTCTCCCGCATCTCCGGTGACAGTATCGTTTGCGGCTCCAGCGATCGCAATATCATTGCCGTCATTCCCTGCGATTTGATCGTTACCACCCAAGGTTGGATCAGTGGTCGTAATCAGATCGAGGGTTGTAAAGTCGCTATCGACTCCATAGTTAAGGAGTCCATTGTCACCGAGAATGATGTCTTGTCCTGCATTACCTTGAATGGCATCCGCCCCATTTCCACCAAGAATGCGATCGTCACCCTCATTGCCTTGAATATTATCGTTTCCACCAATTGCTGGCGAGGTTGTGGTGATCAAATCTAAGGTTGTGAGGTTACTATCTAGCGTGTAATCTAGGCTGCCGTTATCACCGAAGATCACATCGTTGCCTTCATTCCCTGTGGTCGTGTCGTTTGCGGCTCCACCGAATAAGAGATCGTCGCCTGTATTTCCAGCGATCGTGTCATCTCCACCTTGGTCTGCAAAAGTTGATTCAATCTTCTCAATGACATCGGCATTATTGCGAGTGATGTAAGCATGATCACCAAAGATGACATCGTTGCCTTCATTGCCTGTGATGCGATCGTTGTCTGCCCCTCCCAGGATGATATCGTTGCCCAATCCACCCGTGATGATGTCTTTTCCACCATTTGCTGGATCAGTTGAGTAGATATCATTTGCTTGAGGTGTTCCATCGGCTCGAACAATGACCCCGTGATCACCCAAAATCACATCATCTGCAAGATCAGAGCCTCCAGTAATCGTGTCATCGCCAGCGCCACCAAGAATAAAGTCGCCTTGGTCATCGCCATCGATCGCATCATTGCCACCAAGGGTAGGATTCGTTGTTTCAATGCGAGCTACAACTCCATTCGGCATCGTCACTTTCGCATTGTCTCCAGCGATGAAGTCAATTCCAGTACCACCCATGATGGTATCGTTCGCGGCTCCACCGATGAGAATGTCATCGCCTGCATTGCCTTCAATCACATCATCTCCGCCTTGAGATGCGAAGCGTGCTGTGATTTCTTCTACAACATCCGATGCATTGCGAGTGATGTAAGCATGATCGCCATACACAATGTCATTCCCTTCATTACCTGTGATGCGATCGCTCTCAAATCCGCCGAGAATCAAATCATCTCCTAGACCGCCAGAGATACTATCTTTTCCGCCACTCACGTCATCGGTTGAGAAGACATCATTTGCTTGGGCTGAGCCATCGGTACGAACAACTACGCCATTGTCTCCAAGGATAGTGTCATTGTCTGCTCCTCCCGCGATCGTATCGTCGCCAGAGCCACCCAGAATAATATCTGTGCCATCATTCCCTTGAATGGTGTCATTGCCGCCACTGAGTGCTTCTGCCGTCTCAATCCGGGCTACAACCCCATTCAGCATGGTGATTTTGCCGTTATCTCCGAGGAGGATGTCGCTACCGACATTGCCCTGAATGGTGTCATTGGCGAACCCACCGAAGATTAAGTCATTGCCATCATTACCCGTAATATTGTCGTCGCCGCCATTCGATGCGAAAGAGGTTGCGACTTGCTCAATTTGGTCGTTACTATCGCGAGTGATATAAGCATTGTCGCCAATGATCCAGTCATCGCCTTCGTTTCCTGCCAGGATGTCACCGCCTAGACCCAGTGCATCATTGCCACCAGAACCACCGATGATCAAGTCATTGTCTAACCCTCCCGTGATCGTGTCTTTGCCACCGAAGGTTGGATCAGTTGAGTAAATATCATTGGCTTCAATCGTGCCATCGGCTCGAACTACAACGCCATTGTCACCAAGTAAGACATCTCGACCGATCTCTCCAGAAACCGTATCGTCTCCAAATCCGCCGATCGCGATGTCGTTGCCTTCATTTCCAGCGATCGCATCATTTCCTCCGAGTCCTGGATCAATCGATTCAATTCTCGTTAAGATGCCTGCCGAAAATTGCGCGCGTCCGTTGTCTCCAATTAAGAAATCATCTCCAGCATTTCCAGAAATCGTGTCATTTCCAAATCCCCCGATCGCGATGTCGTTGCCTTCATCGCCATTTAGCGTGTCGGTTCCGCCAACATTTGCTTCTGTCGTTTCAATCTTGGTGACTGCACTATTCACAAAGTCAATCACACCTTGATCACCGATTAAGCGATCGTCTCCCAAGTTTCCAGAAATCACATCATTGCCGGCTCCACCAAAGAGAGCATCATTACCAATTCCACCGGAGATCGTATCGTTACCATCTCCTGCAACCGAAGCATTCGCGGCGCGAGTCACTTCTCCTGTCGGAGCAAATGTGAGCGTTCCAGTATCCCCAAAGATGTAATCCGCCGCGCCGTTATTGTC
Organism: Leptolyngbya sp. UWPOB_LEPTO1; assembly: GCF_017302695.1. Classification (NCBI taxonomy): domain Bacteria; kingdom Bacillati; phylum Cyanobacteriota; class Cyanophyceae; order Leptolyngbyales; family Leptolyngbyaceae; genus Leptolyngbya; species Leptolyngbya sp. UWPOB_LEPTO1. The sequence continues at coordinate 128,478 of NZ_JAFLCJ010000008.1, forward strand.
ATTGAAAACCGCGATCGAGCGATTGACATCAATCGTGGCATTATCGCCAGCAATCACATCATTTCCGGCTCCACCAAACAGATAGTCCGTTCCATCTGCGACATTCGCAGTAAAACTACCTCCAACGATGTTGTCATCGCCACCTTCCCCATAAACGGTATCGCTTCCAATTCCACCGGAAATTGTGTCATTCCCTTGAGAAGTTTGCTGTGTAGCACTTGGACGCGATCCAGCAGGAGCCGTCATCACATTCGCATCAAAGGTAAAGCTGTTATAAGCCGCATCTGTTGCTTGAACCGGGAAAGTCGAATCGCCATAGATTTCATCATTTCCGGCATTGCCATCAATACGATCGTTCCCTGATCCGCCGCCGATCAAATCGTTGCCTGATCCGCCTTGTAGCGTATCGTCGCCATCTCCACCATTGAGAACAATACCGCGTGTGGATGCAGTTGCATTCACCACATCATTGCCTGCTTCACCATTTACAACTAATGTTCCACCTGGAGGGATCACCGAAACCGTTACGTTATCATCGTTTGCGCCTGCATTAACGGTCGTTGCGCCTGTATTGGATTGAACTGCGATCGTATCAGCACCCGCAGCACTATTTAGAGTCGTAGAACCTGTGTGTGTACTTTGAATCGTAAAGGTGTCTCCACCTGAACCGAGCGTAATGTCTAAAGCTTCAACAGTGTCGTAGTCGATTGCACCTGCCATTCCTAAGCCCGAGACGCGAGTGCTGGTTAAATTGCCTGTGTTTGCAGTAGTATCACCCGAGTCAATCACGTTGAGAGTATCAGTACCCGCATCCCCTTGAACCGTTAGAGTCGCGCCAATATCGTTAACAGTATTGCTCGCGTTTCCAACATTAATTGTGTCGTTGTCTGCACCTGCATTGACTGTAGTCGCGCCTGAGATCGATTGAACATTGACAGTATCCGCGCCTGCATTCGCATTGACCGTAGTTGTTCCTGCGATCGTGCTAGCAACAGTAAACGTATCAGCCCCAGAACCGAGTGCGACCTCGATCGCTTCGACTCCTGCGTAGTTGATCGTGCCTGTCATACCCAATCCGAGCAATTGAGTATTCGTGAGGGTTCCAGTGTTTGCGGTTGTATCACCTGAGTCGTCTGCTTTGAACTGATCGTTTCCGGTTCCTCCGTCGATCGTCAAATTCGCACTGATCCGATTTAGAGTGCCATTCGTATTTGATGTAGGCGTGGAATTACTGCCGATATTGATCGTATCATCACCATCTAAGGTTCTAATGGTTACAGGTGAACCCGTCGAAACATTGGTGAGATTGACGCGATCGTTGTTGCTATCTCCAGTAATTTCGACAACTGGAGCTTGGAGGGTTCCGCGAATGTCGATCGTGCTTCCCACACTATCAGCGTTGCCCTGGTCGCCTTTAATTAGAATTTGAGTTGCAGCCGCGATCGTACCCGTTGGATTCAATGTGAAGTTGTCGCCTGCAAGTAGAGAAATACTAGCACCTGTACTTTCGACTTTCGTATTGGCGACAACTTCAATGTCTTCGCCTTGATTTTGTGTATCTGTTGTCGTGACTTGAACATTCCCAGAAGCCGTCACATTCTCACTGACCGTTACCGATCCTGCATTAGTTAGAGACAGATCACCGGTGATGGTTAAACCAATCATCGGGCTAATTCCGCCGATCGATAAATTCCCAGTGTTGTTAATCCACATTCCCCCTGAACCATTCGCTTCGAGTCGAGAAACGGCTGTATCGATCGCATTACTGCTAGACCCGATTCCAGCAGTAGCTTGCAGAATTGCATTTTGAGCAATAATGTCTGCACCGACAGTATTTACATCAACTAATTGTCCAACCGTTTTTAGATTCACTGTGCCAGATTGAGCCTGGACTTTGCTAATATTTGCGGTGCCTTGAGCAATGTCAACTTTGACAGAACCTTGAGTCGAAGAGAGATTCTTGAGATTGTAAATTCCATCGATCACAACGCGAGACAGCACAAAAGTATTGAGATCAAATTGATAAATATCAGCTTGTCGAATGGCGAGATCAATGTCCTGCCCAGCTGTAATGCTGCTGAGATCTAAACCATCAAGCTGCGTAAGGCCCGTGTTGAGTGAATTGCTTGAGAGTTGAAGATTGAGAGAGATGCTCTGTCCAGCATTTGCCTCCAATGCTGCATTCGTTGTCTCATCAAACAAGCGTAAATTCAAACGATTTGTTAGATCTCCAATTCGACCCTGTGCCGCATTCAAATTCGCGCTCGCATTCTCTAGCTGGACATTGCTACCCATGAGAATACTTCCGCCTTGATTGGCGACCAGCAAGCTACCCGTTGAGTTCTCGATCAGCCCTGCAAAAATTACATTAGAAGCAGTATTGTTCTGAATAGTGATGGAAGGCAGACCGACAACATCTGTAACCGTTGTGACATTGGCGGTATTGATATCGGCTCGAATATCCAAATCAGGAGACTCAACTGCATTATTGATCGTCCGAATCCGATTAATTCGCAGATCCTTCGTTGAGTTATTCGTAATGTCAACGCTTTCTAGAACGCTATTTTTGTGAATGATTACATCTCCAGTCACCGTTCCGAAAGGAGAGTTAATTAAGATCTGTCCAGGTGGCATTGTCGTCACATCGCTGACCACGACTTCATTTCCAACAATCTGGGCTGAAATATTCCCCTGAGTCAGAACAGACAAATCTGGATTCACTACCAGAGAGGCACGACTGGGTGCACCTTGATAGATGTCGCCTGCAAGATTAATTGTATTGTTACTGGAGAAGTTACCAGAGCGTTTTGCTTCTGCTTCGCTGTTCAGAATTTGCTCAACGAGCTTGATGACTGTCCGAGTCACCCATTTCACAAACCAACCAATAATCGGAATTTTACTTACGACTTTGACGACTTCTTCTACTGCTGTCAAGACGTAGTTCACAACAGTTTTCGCAACAGTTTCAGGATCGAGAACATAGATCGCATTGCGATCTTGAGGAGAAACGGCTTCTAGTAAAATATCAATCCCAGAGAGCTGCGATTGTGACAGGATATCAATATCGGCATCGAGATCCATATTGTTATGCGCCGTCGCAAACACTGAACCTGTCAGACCTGCGGCAATTTCTGCTTTTGCTTTACTATCTGTATCAACTCCATCGATTCGCGAGATGATTTCAAGACGGTTTTGACCATTTAAACTTGCGCCAATTCCATTTGTAACTTTGGTGTCAACATCAGTATTGACATTCGACTGAGCATCCGTTGTAGAATTCGCTGCGATCGTCTTTGAGTAGGCATCTGCATCCACATCAAGTTTAGTGACTTTTGAGTGCAGTTGAATGCGATCGCTGAGTAGACTCGCACCATCTCCGATAGTTGTACGGACTTGAGAAGTGACATTACTCGTTGACTCGGTACGGTTCTTCGTAACTGCACCACCCGTTGAAATTGACCCACGACTACGCGCCTCATTACTAACCAGCGATTCAACCTTAATTGTTCCGTTAAGAGCCGTAATGCGAGTATTTACCCCGACGGATGCTGTTGTATTGTCAGTAACGATTGTGGTTCCAGAAGTACTTGCTCCAGCGAACACTCCACCTGCACCCCCGATCGCTTCTGAACGTGTCACTTGATTATCAGACTGAGCCGAAACCGTAACATTCTGTCCAGCATTAATTTGTACGTTCGTGCCTGTAGAAGCCGTACTTGCATTGTCAATTTCTGCTCGCGCTGAGGTCACTCCTGCTGCTGCTATCCCAAGCGCTTGTCCGCTGGCATAAGCATCGACGACGTTTCCGGATAGGGACTGAATAGAGACATTCCCTTCCGCTGTTAACGTCACATTACTAGCAACGGAAGCAGCTAAATTGGTTGTCATCTTAGCTTCAGCGTTCGAGCCAGTTAAGCCAATCAATGCCCCTGCTGAGGAGGTTGCAGATGCTTTGACTTGTTTGCCAGAAATAAGCTGACCGTTCGCATCTCGATTAAATCGGCTTGCAAGAAGAATATTTGTACCTGCATCCAGCATCACCCCATTTCCAACATTTGTTGTCAGGGTTGTCCTGACTTGAGATTTTGCGTCCGATAAACCAACCGCGAGTCCTCCCGCATTCACCCCAGCAACATCTGTTGAGACATTCGCAGTCCCACTTGATACAACATCAATGTTTCGTAAGGTCTTGATATCTGCTCCTGCACCAATGCTTGCAGAAATCGTCGGACTAAAATCAGCGATCGCAACGTTCGCACTCCCAGAACCAATTCCAACTGAGAGCGATCGAGTGGTTGCAGTTGCAGTGAGATTCGCATCGGCTGAGACAGACAGACTGCCGACAGTGCTGCCAGCAACCTGACCAATTTGAGCATCGTTGTCAACGAGAGCTTGAGTTGAACCCTTTCCTGTTAATCGAGCGATCGCGGCTCCAGCAACATAGCCTCCAACTTGCAGGTTAACCATTGTGCTTGTATTTGTTCGATTCGCAAGAGCATTGACCAAGACATTATTGGCTTGATTAATTCTGGCTCCGTTGCGAATTGCTGCAAGTTGACGACTATCATCGTTGACAATTACAACTTGAGCACCTAAGCCCACCAGTCCACCCTGTCCTGCACCTGCAATGCTATTTAGGGTATTCGTAAAGTTCGCAGTCACATTGATATTGTTACCTGCATTGACGATCGAGCCTTCTGCCAAGAATGCTTGAGTATTGCCGTTGATATTTGCGATCGCAACCGATCCTCCAACACCGACTGCGCCGACTGTAATGTTACCGATGCCCTGATTTAGTGTAATCGTCTCAGTCGCAGTCACATTGACATCTGCACCAGCGTTGACGATCGCATTCACACCCACAAAAGCACTGGTTCCATTCAGCACTGGAGCAGTCGCCCCAAATCCTGTCGTTCTCATCCCGACAGTCTTGCTATCAGCCTTGGTCTTCGCACGAGTCGCAAAGCTGGAATTACCCAAACCGCTATCGATTTGGCTCTTATCCAATTGTTCATCCGTTTCAGATTGAGTCGAGGCGACAGAACTCGTGCCATCGCCAGACATGCCGCTGCCGATATTGACGACAGAGACAGCACCCGCGACACCAGCCAACCCTCCTGCAAATGCCATTACACCAGTTGTTACTGTTTTGCTAGAGTCGGCATCTACAACAATATTGCGTCCTGCACTGACCGTCGCGCCGTCTCCAATCGATGCTGAAGTTGTATTCCAGATCCCCGATACCATGACCGAAATTCCAGCACCTACTGCTCCTACCCCCAGCGCTGCAACACCCCCGGTCAACGTTGAATTATTTTCAGCTTTCACTTGGACATCTTGTGTTCCAGTGCGGTACGCCAAATCTTGGTTGACTCGGCTCGTTCCATCGATCGTCGCGATCGTATCAGTTGTGAGCGAGGAAACCAATACTGTTCCAGCCACTCCTCCAAACAGTGCTGCCCCTAAAGATGCGCCGCCTGTTGTCACGCTTTCTACCGAATTTGCCTTAACTTCAGTCAGTCCACTTGCATTCGTCGTAGAGCTTGTGATTTTCGCAGTTGTAGAATTGGCGATCGTAATGACGGAAATCGTCGCACCAAACCCAACTCCCTTACCCGCAAGTCCTGCTGCTCCTGAGGCTCCAGTTGCTTCGACCCGATCATCAGCAATCACTCGCAGATTACCAAAGGTATTAATGGTCGAACCTGCAATGAATGCTTCATTCTGACTGCGAATATCACTGACTAGAAGTGAACCTGCTACCCCTGCAAAAAATCCACCTGCACCACTTGCAACAACAGACCCAAATTTTTCGCGAGTGAAGGACGTGACATCAATGCCAGCTTGAGCATTCACAATCGGAGCATTGTTAATCAAGGCACGAGTCGTATTTCCAATCACAGTTACATCAACGGTTGCACCAACACCGACTGCGCCACTCCCTGCGATCGAACCTGCTTTAATGTCAACATCAGAATGATTGAATGCCTTAACCTTGACGGTTTGACCCGCATTTGCCCCAGTGTTATTTGCGTTAACGGACGCACCATCAATCGATGCTGTCGTCTGACTTTCTAAAACGGTGACAGATGCTGTTGCTGCTACACCTGCTTTGCCACCTCCTGCAAGATTGACGGATACGACATCAACTTGCTCTTCGCTGGTCGCGATGACTGCAACGCCGCGTGTGAGTTCACTGGTTCCAGTACCATCCGCTTTTGAAATCGAACTTGTCGCGTTGCCCTTTGCGGTAACACTTGCACCTTGGCGAATTGCAGCTTGGGTTGTATTTGCGATCGTATTAACATTCGCAAGACCGCCAACCCCTGCTACGCCTCCAACCGAAATTGTCCCTCCATAAAAATCGATCGCATTTTTGCTGTTTGCCAGTACGAGTACGTTGTCATCTGCGCTGACGGTTCCACCGACGATCTCTGCTGTTGTGGTATTCCCCATCATGCTGACGGAGGCAGAACCCGCAACACCAACCTTACCTGCACCAGAGCCTCCGACAGAAATCGTTCGCACTGTGTCACGAGAATCTGCACTGACAATCACATTGCCTTGAGAACTTGTAACTGTAGAGCCTGAAATCCGTGCGATCGTTCTATTTTCTAGATCATTCACGGCCAGTGAGCCTGCAACACTCACTTTACCTGCACCTGCTAAAGCGCCCCCATTCGCCTCTAAAGTTGAAGATGCGATCGCTTCGACTTTCACATCTTGAGCCGCAGTCACTGTCGCACTATCTGCAATATGGCTATCTACTGTTTTACGAATCAAGTTAACAGAAACAGATCCCCCAATCGCAACGCTTTGAGCACCCGCGCCTCCGACTGTAATCGTTTTAATCGTTGCGCTTGCTTCAGCAACAGAACGAACCCCTGCATTTTGTGACGTAACCGTAGATTTCTCAATGTAGCTTGTCGTCGTCGTTGAAATATCATTAACTGAGATTGCTGCTCCGATCGCGGCTGTTTGAGAGCCTGCAATTCCGCCTGACAAGCCTTCGATCGTACTCGTATCTTTCGCCTCCAGATTAATTTGACCGCCTGCAAGTAGAACTGTGTTTTGGTCAATGAAAGCACGAGTTCCACCCCGGATCATATTGATCGCAACAGAGCCACCTAGACCGAGTTCTTTTCCACCTCCAACGCCTAGCGTTAGCGATTTGATTGTGCCTGAAGATTCTGCTGTGATCTCTGCTCCTGCTGTCGTCGCTAGTGTAGACTCGCTGACAAAAACTTGAGTGTTGTTTGTGATGCCATTGTAGGCAACGGCTGCGCCAAAGCCGACAGTTTGACCGCCTCCAACCGCGCCTGCTAAAGATTCAATCGTTGCAGTGTTTTTCGCAGATAGTGAGATCACGCCTGTGGGTAAAGTCGCGTTGATAGTTCGGTTCGTTTTAGTAACAGAAGCTTCTGTGGTTAGGGTAATGTTATTTACAGAAACGGTTCCCGCTGCACCGATTCCATTTTGTTGTGGAGAAATCCCAAGTGATGCTGCAATTGCTTGAATCTCAGAGCTATTCAGAGCAGACAAAGTTAGACTTGTACCAAGATCGAGCGTGGTGTTACTGCTATTCGCTTTAACCGTATTCTTAATAATATTCACACCCACGCCTGCGCCAAATCCAGCCCGTCCAACCAGACCTGCTACTGCACCCCCGAGCGCAAAAATTCGAGAGTTATCTTTCGCATCCAACGAAACGCTGCCAGCAATGGTCGCTTGTACACCATTTAAATAAGCTTCAGTTGTATTTGTAATGCGGTTGACGGAAACAGAGCCAGCGATCGCAATGCCATTCTTACCAGGCGCACCAGAACCACTCGCCGACAGTGCAAACAGATCTCCGCTGCGAATCGCTTTTAAGGAGAGTTGATCCGCTGTGAGCGCGAGTTTCTGCCCCCCTGAAGCAGTGCCCGTAATAAAAGCATTTGTCGTGCCTGTTAACGTGTTAATGCTAACAGATCCTGCAATTCCTACCGATGTTGCATTGGCGTCAGCAGATTTAGCAAACGCGGCTGAACCAGAAGCAACTCGCATCACAGTATCATTCGTTGCTTCTAGAGCAACTTTTCCACCGTTGATTACGCCTGCATCATTGATAAAGGCAGACACTCGATCGGTGGCTGTATTGATCGAAACGTCCCCAGAAATTCCAATTCCAGATTTTCCTTGATTGCCCTTGTCATTCGACGTATTTGCAGCACTGTTGTCTGGATTGGCTGCATCTGCTTGTGGAGTCATTTCTCCAAAGAGTGTCGGCAACGTAACCCCGTCTAAGGGATCATCCGAACTGCCTGGAGAATCAGCAACATCAGTCGGTTGTTCGGGAGGATCTTGAGACGCTTGGTCTTGGGGATTTTTAGATGCGATCGCAGCTGCTAGGGAGAATGACCACAAGCCACCTGTTCCCTTCGCCCCAATCGTAATATCGCCCGCATCAATGTCTGTGCCAGTAATGGGTGCCGCCGTTGCGACTTGACCAATAAAGGCAGAAACGGTTCGATCCATGTTATTGAGCGACACAGATAGACCAATCCCAACGTTGCCGCCTTTCGCAACACCCCCGACCGCATTCACGCGCGTCGTTTCGTCTGCGGCTGTAATGTTGAGTGCTCCACCTCGGAACTTCACACCGCTATCAACTTGCGCGATCGTATTGCTTGTCTGATTGGTGTAAACAAAAGTCCCACCGACTCCAAACTGTCCACCGCTTGCACCCGATTGTGCAACGTTAATATCAATGTTTTTAGACTCTGCCTTGACCGTGAGATCTCCATCTGCTCCCGTCCGAATCAGCGCTCCAGATTCAACTTTCGCGATCGTATTGCTATTGTTAAACAAGAGGAACAATGATCCACCCATGCCACCCTTACCAGACTGTGAGCCAGCCGGATTCAGGTCTGCTAGACGATCTTTGGAATCTTTCAATTCTTGAAGCTTTTCGGTCGTCAACTCAAAATCGAAGACACCCGTAATGTTAATTTGATGCAGTTCTGTTTTGGCTTCAACCGAAACCGTCTGTTCATTCGTCTGGAATGCAGCAGTTTGATTTATCTTGGCATTGGAGCCGACGATCGCTTGTGCATTACTCGTAAACTGCTGGAAGTTCACCGAACCCGCAATTCCCAATTTCTCGGCTTTTGCAGTACTCTTCGCCCAAGAGTTGAACAATGAACTCTTGAAGCCCAGAGTTCCATCATCAAAGTGTTCAACTAGACCATCAATTCCATCTTCTTTAAGCTTTCCGAGGATATCAAAATTCTCTTCAACCGTAGAGAGGAATGGATAAATGACTTCAGAACTGATCGTCGTTGCTTTTCGAGCATCAGTTGTTCCCTCAACTTTTGCGATCGCGCTATTAGAATACAAGCCAACAATGACTGCCGCACTTGCTGTTGAAGCTTGTGCGCCTTCATTCGGTTCGACACTCGCCTCTGCTTGCGTTTGATTTTTATTCTCGATCGTGGCTTTCACCGCAATGTCTGCTTCAGATTTGAGTACGCCTGTAAGTCCCACGGTCGCAGCTACAGTGTTACGAACGCTAGAGAACGCAAATGCACCTGCTGCACTAAAGTTCGTTTTAGACCCACTTCCGCCTGCGCCCGCGTTTTGAGAGACATTATTTGCAGTCATTCCCTGGATAAGACTTGCGGGATTCACTTGGGTTTGTGCTCCATCGCCGCTTTGCCCATTCGCCGTGTCTTCTTCTTCTTCGTCACTCACACCTGAGGTTGCGGAAGCTTTATCTTCACTTTCCAGTTGAGCGACAATCCGAATGCCTGGATCTTTGAGGACATGATCGGTACCCTGAACACCCGAATTAGAGACATCGATCGCGGTGTTTTCTTCAGCAGCAGCAGCAGACTCGGCAAGCTTAATGGTGTTGTTATTCACAACAATCACAAAATAAGTATTGCCATCTTCTAATCCATCAATGTCCGAACCACTGCCCTTACTATAGACAACAGCTTGCCCCTGCTTGAAGCCATGATTTGCGACGGTAATAGTGTCCGCATTGTTGTTCACCGCAACAGATGGATTAAAGATCTTTTCAGCCGTTGCACCCGAGGTCACGGTTCCATTGACGATCGCTTGAACATCTGATTTTGTGAACCCTAGTCCAACCGATACGCCCGCTTTTCCACCCTGGCTAGCTTCGGCTTCAGAACCTGCTTCTCGTTCAACCTTCCCAGTTGCAAGAATGTTTGCATTTCTCCCTGCGGTAATGGTTGCTCCTTGTGAAATCGTTGTCTTTGCTGTCAAATTTGCGTTCGCAATTGCGAGCGATACAGCAACGCCAGGAACTGAAGATTGTCCTTGTTCAGGAGGCTTCGTCTCAGTCGTCATACTTGCCGTTGTCGAGGCATCTGAGGCAAGAGTAACATCTGCTCCAGCTGTGATCACGACGGATTGTCCAATGTCGATTGTGGCAGAAGCAGTCGCATTACTCCAACCGACGCTAACAAATTCGCCTTTTGCTTCTGCACTGGCATCTGCTGCCGCAGTCGCAACAATGCTAATATCTTCTGTCGCAAGGATTTGAGAGCCATTGCCGATCGTAATATTTGCTCTAGACTCTCGAACCATCACACTAACCGGCAAGGACGGAACCTGTCCGGCATAAAAATCGATTAACGGCTGAACAATGATACCGTCTATAAATTCATTCAGTCCCTCGGTTGGATTGATATCTTTCGCTTCTGCACTGAAGCTAATATTTTGACCTTGTACAATAACATTGCTGCCTAGTGTAATTCCAGACGACTTAATGTCAGCAGAGACAGGCAGTACTCCAGGCAACAAGCTCTCTAGACTGATCCGCAAATCTTTAGCCGCAAATGCAATGTCTGCCAGCGCCTCAATCCGAACGCTATTCGATACAGTAATAGTTCTCGCTTCGATGTTGAGATTATTTAGCCCACCTGTTCCTACTAAACCGCGAATCTCAACGTTCCCTGTTGCTTTTAGCGTGAGGTTATCAAGCCCGCCTACTCCATCTCCAGTAATCCCGCTTGCATCGATCGTGATATCCCCAATCACGTCTAAAATCGCGTTGCCTGTGATCCGCGCGATCGCACCTGCTGTATTGATGCCCGTATTCGTAAGGGCGCTTCCAGTAAAGCTAATGCCTAGAACAGATTGATAGTCAGCCAGTGCAGCAGATTGAAAGACTATTCCGGCTTCGATCTTGCCGTGTTGATATTCTAAAGTCCAGTCTCCACCTAGCGCTGCGCTTCCAGTCAGATTCGTTGAAGCTGCAACATCTGCCTGCGTCAATTCGCTCAAAATATTGACAAATGCCTGTCCAATTTCGCCCTGTGCAACCTCACATCCGTAGAGCAAGATATCTGCGTCTTGAGTGAGTGCCTTTGACCAACTTCGGAACTGATCCGCATACTGCTCCAAAGCGTTGCTATCGAGCCAGTTCTGTCCTAATGTCAGTCCGCCGCTGCTTCCATGCGAAAGAATGTGAACTGCCGAGATGCTCGTGCGCTCTAGTAGAATGTCGGTGATTTGCGAAACTGCATCTTTGATGGGATCTAGAACATAGATTTCTGTTCCTGAAGCAGCGTTTGCGAGGAGCTTTTCATATCCTTGAATTCCACGATCGACAAATGCAATCGAACTCGATCGAGAGATATCGTTTAGTGCTGGACTTAAGTTAATCTCAAGCGGCGCAGGGGCAATTGCCGTTGTAGAACCTAGTAAAGCATTACGAAGTAGAGCATCAGATTGCATAAGTCGTTACCGGGATTAAGTTTGGATGAAAAGCAAAACTGCGCGATATCTAGAAGCGATCGCGCTCAGGAAATTAGCATGAATTGGATTGGGCTGTTCTCAACCAGAATGCCTATGTTATGAAGGTATTCTGTGCTTTTCAAAGTTTCTCAGTATGCGAGATTGAGGGGCAAAAGTCTGAGGCATTGGCAGAGCTATTCACCCCTACACACCTGATCAACTACATTGTCGCTACCAGTTCCCGTTCTTCTGTCTCAACGGCAGAAGCCTCAGCCAGTTGAGATCCTCCCAATCGAACAGATAACTGCTGGATCTGATCAGCAACCCATTGTTCAAACAGCTGATTTTGTAGCGCAAGCTTTAATTCACCTTCCAAGACAGCAGGAACGACTGCTTCGATGCGGAACACACACCAGCGCTGCTCAACTTCGATTGCGCCCACGGTATCGCCAGCTTGCTTTTGTGCGATCGCAGCTCTGAGATCTTCCGGCAACTGAGCCAAGGAAAAAGTCCGTCTGACCAAACTCACCTGCGGTTCTTCTGCGAGAGCATACTCTCTCGCAACCTTCTCAAAATTGCTTTCTTGTTCAATTTTGTGCTGAATTTCTTCAGCAATTTCTTGACTCGCAGCAATCATATAGTAAAGTTCAACTTGATCTAGCGCGAGCTTTTGCTGATCAAACAATGCTTGCAAATTTGGCTCTGCGATCAATGCTTTCAGCTTGTCCACTTTCAGCCCAATCACAAACCGACTTCTCAATACTGCGAAGTCGATGCCTTGATTGATTAACCATTGCTCAAAGACATCTGCATCAGACAATTGATTGTTGATTCGGAAATTAATGACTGCTTGATCTACCTCAGATTCAAGAATATTCAAGTCGTTGCGAGATTGAATCGTTTGAAAAACAATATGCTGTTCCAGAATGTCTCTAATCCAAGGCATCAGTTTTCCAGAGAGTTGAAAGTACTGAAGTACCGTGCCAAGAGAAAGGGATTGGTTGTCGATCGTCAACAGGGAGATTTGCTCAAAGTCTGACATTGGGTAATTCCTGAGAAGTAATATAACCAGTTGTGACCCTCTAAAAGTAGGGACACACTAGTTAAACGGGGCAACGTCGCTCATGCAAACCAGTAAATTTAGTAAGCACACTAACTTACCAGCTTGCTTCTTTTACGTGCCAATTAACACATAAATTCCACAAGAATCACCCAGTAAAATTACTTAATTCAGAAGAATTCTCTAGAGAACCGATATCTGTCTCTTCAAAGGCATCAGTTTTATAAGATCATTGCCGCGATCGCTTCTAGGTAAACCTGATCGAACGATTCACTTAAAGCATATTGTTCAATCAATCCTTGATATTGAGTTGAAACTTTACTGCCTTGCTTAATCACAACTTTTGCATCTTCAAAAATATTTTTTGCCAACATCATTTCGATCTCTGTTGGATCATTCAGCACAACAAGATTGCTCTTTTCATAAAACATGCCAGAGCGATCGAGAATGGATTCAGGATATTCAGCAATCAGTAAATCTAACTTAGGATTTCTCAGTAGATTCTGAATGTTGGTGTTGTAGTCTGGATGCAGTGGCTTTTCAGAGTGATTGATCAAAATACCATCTTGGCAAGCGGCTCCAATTGTCCAATGCGGATAATGTCGAAGAATGTAAGCGATCGCAGTTTGCAAGTCTGAAAGAGTAACGCGATTGAAGGTGATAATCGGAATTCGAGCTTCTGCACTTGAGTGAAAGAAGGTTTTCAAAATATGAGAAGTCACATCGACTCGATTGCCGATCGCAGGTTTTAAGTGCATAAAAATTCCAGGAGCCGCATTGATTTCAATGATGGCAAAGTTTCCTTCTTTCCAAGAGCGGCTGAGATCGCGGGTCATGATATCAATGCCGAGGCAAGTCAAGCGAAAATGTTGAGCGACATCCTGAGCTAGCACAATGTTATCGGGATGAATGTTCGGTGTTGCATCAATGCTCAGTCCACCAGCGGAGAGATTCGCGACTTTGCGCAAGAAGATTGTGCGATCGCGCTCTAGTACTGTCTCAATTGATAAATTCTGCTCAGCTAGATAGCGGTGCATCGCGTCATCGACATGAATCTTACCCATCGGCGAAGTTGGGGTATCGCTGCGTTCAGGAGAGCGATTCGCTCGGTTGATCAATTCCTCGATCGTGGACATTCCATCTCCGACTACCGAAGCAGGTTCGCGCTTCGTCGCAGCAATGAACTTTCCATCCACACACAACAATCGAAAATCATCGCCTTCAATACTCTGTTCAATAATGATCCGAATCGATTGTTCTGGTTCAACAGCTTCTACTGCTCGATCGAATGCGGCTTCTAGATCTTCATCGGATTGGATATTTGCCGTCACGCCGATGCCTTTATGTCCGACCACAGGCTTTACCGCGACTGGATAACCGATGCGATCAACTGCGTTGAGTGCTTCATTGAAGCTCGAAACAATCCGACCTTTTGGCACAGGAAATCCTAAAGTTTGCAAGAACGCTTTGCAGTCATCTTTGCGTGTCGTGAAGTCTGAATCGAGATGACTATCCCGCTCGAAAGTTGTGGCAATGCCTCTGACTTGCTTTCGCCCGTAGCCATACTGCATCAACCCTTCATCCCACAGATAGAAAGTGGGAATGCCTAGCTCTCTAGCCGATTTGAGTAAAGCATAAACCGTAGGGCCACCATACACCGATCGCCGAAACTGCGCCTGTAGCACTTCGATGTGATTTGCGATCGCAAAATCTTGTCCCTGAGTCATCGCTTCAAACCAGTCCCAAACTGAAAAGATCAGTTCTCGACTGGTTCGAGCATGTAGCGTTTCGACTGCAATACGATCGAACTGTGGATAAGCCGTGACACTCCAGTGCTGCAAATGCAGATCCATCTCCAGTGCACTCACTTTCGCGACGGTCTGAGCAAACAGATCAGCATGAGAAGTAAACGTTTTTTCTCGGAAATCAGGATAGCGATCGCTCACAATCTTGGCATACTGCTCGACGGGCAGCGCATTCTGATTTTTCGTCAGCGTAAAATCGAACACGATGGCAGCCATCGACAAATAGGGATTTGCACCAACGTAAGCACGAATATTAAAAATATCAAACGCATCAGTTTTTCTCGCATTGACGCGGTTGAGTTCGGAGATGCGATCGACAACCATAACTTCACAACATATTTGTACCTTGAGACTCTACAGAAATCGAAGCGTAAACTGCGTCTATCCCAAAGAGTAAAACTCAAGCTAGGTGTCAAAAGATTCTGACCTGTATTACAACTCAGACTAAATCAAGAAAGACTAACATTATGGATACTAATTTACGTGAAGAAGTTCATACCTTAGCGGAAGAAGCGTTTCATCTGCACTTAATTTCAGGCTATGGCGATGGTGAATATGACAATGAGTACCAGATCGTTTACAAAGGCAAACCTCGCCATCTTCCTTTAGAAAGAGCGAAGGCGTTTTTGATTGATTTGATTCAACCTGAGGTCAAGAGCTTTACTCAGCTTCGTCTGGCTTGGATGTTGTTACTTGAAAGCTATCGACGGCGATCGAGAGATTCGCGGGCGCTCTAATTTTTGTATCGAAATCTACCGTTCGGTTGTGATGGAGTGATAACCAAATATGGTTCAGTAACATCAAACTCTTATATTGGAGATGGTTATGGTAAGTCAGATTGAAACGCCTGCTCAGGATGACCCTCAAGAGAATGTCGCTTTACCTGAGACGCATGGTGAACTTGTCATTATTGGTGGAGCCGAGGATAAAGAGGGAGAGTGTAAGATTCTGCGGGAATTTGTGCGGCGATCAGGTGGACTTGATGCGCATATTGTTGTGATGACGGTTGCGACGGGCTTACCAGGTGAAGTTGGCGCGCAGTACATTGACATTTTTGAGCGATTAGGCGCAAAAGACGTTCAGGTTGTCGATACGGGCAAGCGTGAGGATGCGAGTGATCCAAGAGCGATCGAAGCTATCTCTCAATCGACCGGGGTGTTCTTCACGGGGGGAAACCAAGCTCGAATTACAGAATGCTTGAAAGATACAGAGCTAGAAGCTGTCTTGCACAGGCGCTTTTCTGAAGGCATTGTAATTGCTGGAACGAGTGCAGGTGCAGCGATGATGCCCGATATGATGATTGTCGAGGGTGAAGGCGAAACGAATCCTCGACGCGAGGTAGCTCGCATGGATCGGGGCATGGGCTTTTTGCCGAATGTGATTATTGATCAGCATTTCGCACAACGCGGACGACTGGGACGATTACTTTCTGCTTTAGCACAGCAGCCTGCTAGCTTAGGCTTTGGGATTGATGAGAATACTGCGATCTCAATCAATGGCAAAATCTTAGAAGTCATTGGTGAAGGTGCAGTGACGATCGTGGATGAATCGACGGTCACGCACAACAATATGGCTGAACTGTTGCATGACGAAGCTTTAGCGCTCTGTGGTGCAAAGCTGCATATTTTGCCACATGGGTATAAGTTCGATTTGGAACAGCGATCGCCGATTCTCTAGTTGATTCTTCAAGGTTTGATTTGGGCAGACGGGCATTCTAGAAGCATTGGTTTTTACCAAAACACTTAGAATAAAAGCCACAAATCTCGTGAGTTCGTCTCTCACGTCTGAAGATCAAAAAGAGGTGATAGCTACGATCGCGCTGATCAAATCCAATTGGAATCGTTTCAGGAAAGACAACCATGACTTCAACCTCTGCTCCAACAGAACTGTCAGGAACTTCAATCTCAATTCTGTTTCCAGGTAGCACTTTGGCTCTGATCCGGACGGCTGCTTGCATGATGGCTTTTTTCGGTCAATGATGCCTCAATTGGAATTTCATTTGCTTCTAAGCAATGAAGGGGTGAGAGAAGTCTCACCCCTTCATTGCCTATTGCGTGGTCAACACTTCAGAAGGCAAGCGTTTGAATTCTAAGCGCTCCGTTTCACCGACATCGACGAAGATCGTATCGCCTTCAGTGAAGTTGCTGCGTAGAATTTCTTTGGCGATCGTTGTTTCCAACTCCCGCTGAATTGCCCGCTTCAGTGGACGTGCTCCGTAAACTGGATCAAAGCCGACTTCTGCTAAGAAATCGAGTGCTGCATCGGAGAGCTTCAGGGACATCTTCCGCTCTGCTAAGCGACTTTCTAAGCGATGCGTTTGAATCTTGACGATCTCGCGGAGTTGAGCCTTTTGCAGACTGTGGAAGATGATGATCTCATCAATCCGGTTCAAGAACTCAGGACGGAAGTTCGATCGCATTGCTTCCATGACTCTCGATCGCATTTCCTCATAGCGATCGTCATCACCACCATATTCAAAGATGTACTGCGAACCGATGTTCGAGGTCATGATGATAATTGTGTTCTTGAAGTCTACGGTGCGACCTTGGGAGTCTGTCACGCGACCATCATCGAGAATTTGCAGCATCACATTGAAGACATCGGGATGGGCTTTCTCGATTTCATCAAACAGAATCACCGAGTAAGGACGACGACGAACCGCTTCCGTGAGTTGTCCGCCTTCTTCATAGCCGACATATCCAGGAGGCGCACCAATTAAGCGAGAAACAGAATGCTTCTCCATGTATTCGGACATGTCGATCCGAACCATTGCTTCTTCGGTGTCGAATAAGAAAGCAGCCAGTGCTTTCGCAAGCTCAGTTTTACCAACCCCTGTTGGTCCTAAGAAAATGAAGCTAGCCGTTGGACGATTTGGATCAGAAAGTCCGGCTCTCGATCGCTGAATTGCATCCGAAACTGCCGTCACTGCTTCGTCTTGTCCAATCACGCGCTGATGTAAAACATCGTCAAGCTGCAAGAGCTTTTGCATTTCAGATTCAACGAGTTTACTAACGGGGATACCCGTCCATTTAGAAATGATTTCAGCAATGTCTGATTCAAGAACTTCTTCACGGAGCAGCGTCGCTCCCGATTTCTGAGTTTGAGACAGTTGGGATTCCGTTTCTTCAACTTTACGATTGAGTTCGTTGAGCTTGCCGTACTTCAGTTCAGCCGCGCGGTTGAGATCGTAATCGCGTTCGGCTTGCTGGATTTCAAGGTTGACTCGATCGATTTCTTCTTTGAGCTTCTGAAGATCTGTGATCACGCTTTTCTCAGCTTGCCACTGAGCATTCAACTTGGATTGATCTTCTTTGAAATCAGCAAGTTCACGCTCTAATCGTTCTAAGCGATCGCGAGATGCTGCATCGTTCTCTTTCTGCAACGAAAGTCGCTCCATCTCAAGCTGAAGAATTTTACGATCGACTTCATCGAGTTCTTCTGGCTTGGAGGTAATCTCCATTTTGAGTTTGGCAGCCGCTTCGTCTACGAGGTCGATCGCTTTGTCGGGAAGGAAGCGATCGCTGATGTATCGAGTCGAAAGGGTTGCAGCGGCAACTAACGCAGAGTCGGAGATTTTCACCCCGTGGTGAACTTCATAGCGCTCTTTTAGTCCGCGCAGAATCGAGATTGTGTCTTCAACACTCGGCTGATCGACGAAGACTTGCTGGAAGCGCCGCTCTAAGGCTGCATCTTTCTCGATGTATTTGCGATATTCGTCTAGGGTCGTTGCACCGATACAGCGCAACTCACCTCTTGCCAGCATCGGCTTCAGTAAGTTTCCGGCATCCATTGCGCCTTGAGTTGCACCTGCGCCGACAACGGTGTGAATTTCGTCAATAAATAGAATGATGTTGCCACGGGAATCGGTGACTTCTTTGAGAACGGCTTTCAAGCGTTCCTCAAATTCGCCTCGGTATTTTGCACCTGCAATCAGTGCGCCCATATCTAGGGCGATCAGTTTGCGGTCTTTTAGGGATTGCGGCACATCTCCACTGAGAATTCGCTGAGCAAGACCTTCTGCGATCGCCGTTTTACCGACACCCGGTTCACCAATCAAAACTGGATTATTTTTAGTGCGACGGGACAAGATCTGGATCGTGCGTCGGATTTCGTCGTCTCGTCCAATGACCGGATCGAGTTTCCCTTCGCGAGCATACTGGGTCAAATCACGCCCGTATTTTTCTAGGGATTCGTATTTATTCTCAGGAGTCTGGTCGGTCACTTTTTGATTACCCCGAACTTGTTCGATCGCGTTTCTTAATTTTGCTTCATCGATTCTAAATTCTGACAGCAATGCTTTTCCGAATCGACTGTCTTGGGCGTACCCGAGCAAAAGATGTTCGATCGAGATAAAGCTGTCCTCGAATTGCTTGCGATATTCTTCAGCCCGATCGAGTAAGGCATCGGCACTGCGTCCCCAGTATACCGAGGTTCCACTTCCAGAAACTTTTGGCTGACGACGAATAAAATCATCGGTGCGATCGCGCACTCGATCGACGGGGACAGCGAGTTTGTTGAAGATGCTGATTGCTAAGCCATCTTGTTCGAGCAGAGCTTTCATCAGATGCTCTGTCTCGATTTGCTGCTGCTGCGCCTGTTTTACAATCTCTTGAGTACGGATGATTGCTTCCCAGACTTTTTCGGTAAATTTTTCTGAGTTGGTCGGCTGCATCGTGTTCCCCCTTCTGTGTCGATCGTGCTATCGCTATTGTAGAGAAGGGATGGAATCTGGAGAGATCGGAGTACCGTCCTTTGGTGAGCGAGATAGCCGAAAACTTCTCCAATTAGATGTCCTAGAATAGGAGCAAATCCGACAATTGAAGTAGATCAAATGAATACAGATGTACAGACTTTAGCCAAAATAATGGAAGAAGACGATCGCTGGCTTTCTGACCATTTCGATGAGTTGATCGATCGATATCCAGGAAAAATTGTTGCGATCAAAAACAGCCAACTTGTTGGAGTAGGGGATAGTGCGGCAGAAGTTTGTCGCCCATTTCGGGAGGCGGGTGACAAAGTGATGCCGCTTGTGGTTGCAATTCCTTCTGCTACAGAATGGGATAATTTATGGATTTGAAGCTTCAAGTTGAGAATGAATGACAACGGTTAGAGTTCCTTACAAGCAAATCCGAGGAAAAGTTCAGCCTATCATTCCAATTGGAATGAAGTTAGGGGAAACTTGGAAACGTTTTGAAGCTTACGTTGATTCTGGCGCAACTTACACGCTGATTCAAGCACAACAGATCGATCCAGCATTCCTTGATTTTCGGACAGGTGAAAGAGTTGCCATTCAAGTCGGAAGTGGCAGCACGATCGCAGTTTATCTGCATCAGATCCAGCTTCAACTCGGCACAGAACTCCTCACCTGCCCGGTTGGAATTTCTGATCAATTAGGCATTCGATTAAATGTCTTGGGAAAAGCAGGCATCTTCGATCGCTTTCATGTTTGCTTCCGTCAATCGCAAAGAAGCTTACTGTTTGAAAAAATTGAGGTAACCGGAGAGGATAGCAGTGGTTAACTTTGTCTGAATGGATAAACGCTTCACTTTGTGGCATAAGCTATTCTTAGCGGTCAAGTCACAGATATATCCTACGCAGGTTTAGTATTTTCGCCAGTTTGGATCGATTTGAGTCAGCAGGGATTCTGCTGTGTCGCGAGGGACATCATACTCTGATAAGTCTTTTAGATTCATTGCACCGCCGCCTGATGTGAGAACTTTCCAAGTTTCGTTCTCTTTTCTCAACAACATCATGCCGCCTGCTTCGCCTTGTTGCCATTGAATGAGAGCGGTGTTTTCGACGATCGCAGTTTTCTCGATCGTTGCTTTGACAGATCCAGGAGTATTGAGGTGCTGAAGGGCGGTTTGCTCTATAGATTGTGGCTTTGAAGTGCCCGATGGTTGACTTGCGTCTGGATCAAACTGTTCAGAAATCGTCATCAACTGATCTCTCGCACCGAGTTCTAACTGATTCCAGCGAGCTTCATCGGTGATGACATTGATTTGTCGGTTTCCGACAAGTTCAACGATCGTCTTTTTGTCTTCTGGGAGCAGAACGACGACTTCATCAGAATGAAAGTACCGAATTGCGTAAATATCGCTCTGCTCATTTAGCCAATACCCCGCGCCATCGCCTTCGTTCTTCAGAGATGAAGAGGCAGAAACAATGCGGGTAACTCCTTGCGTGTCAGTCATGCTGCAAAGGGTGTAGCGCATATTCCCGACCACTTTTTCCTGCTGTTTACAGGCTGTTTGGGTGAGCCGTTCAAACTCTGTATAAATCGACTCTGCACTGGGTTGAGTCGGCGAGGGGTTTGCTCTGCTTGAGGATGCTTCGGCTTGTCGGGGTTGCGAGGATGGCTTTTGAGGAGATGCGGAAGCGGGCTGGATAGGAGTGCTAGATAAACTTGCAGTGTTGGGTTGCCCACAGGCTAGTAAACCGAAACTGAATACAATTAGTCCGCTCAATTTGGAGAGTACAGCGATTCTTGTGGGCATGGATTTGCTTCGTGATTAGATTGCTGAGTGAGTATACCCCGCAGAGTCTAAGAATCACTTTATACTTTGGTGCAGTTCGGCGATCGAGCTTAGTTACCAAACTGTTGTTTGGCTCGATCGTAGATTTCGACGGTAATTTGAGTTGCACCCATTTCTTGAGCAAGTTTTTCGATTTTCTTGCGGGCGGCGGGTCGCACGAAGAAGGGGATTTCTTTGAGTTTTGCTTCTGCTTCGGCTGTCCATTCCATCGTTCAGAGTCCTCACACCTGGGTTGTGTCTCAATTGTGTGTTCCTATTTTATCGGGTGAATCTGTAGAGAAGCCGATTCGCGATCGAACACCTCCCAAATCTCCAAACCCATCCCCCCACCTAATCCATCTCCCCATCTCCCCATCTCCCCACTCCCCCACTCCCCACTCCCTCTACCGAGTCGATCGAATCCCCAACCAGCCCCTCAGAAACCGAACGAATCGACGCAGAGGACGCAAGAGGCGACGGAAGGCAGAGCGTGGGGGAGTTGGCGGGGGGATGGGTTGCTGTTGTTGGCGAAGGTAAACGAGATTTTTGCGGACGATTTGGGTATCGGGGTGATTGGCTCCTAAGAATTTCTCGCAGAGTTGGAGGGCTTGCTGGTAGTAGATTTCAGCTTGCTCTAGCTTTCCTTGTGCTTTGTAGAGTCCTGCGAAATTGTTGAGGCTGAGTGCCACATCGGGATGGTCGCCATCAAAGAGGCGTTTTCGCATATCGAGAGCTTGGAGATGGAGGGGTTCCGCGTCACTCAATCGTCCTTGTGAGTTGTAGAGGTATGCGAGACTATTAAGGCTGGTTGCCACATCGGGATGGTCGCCATCAAAGAGGCGTTTTCGCATTTCGAGGGCTTGGAGATAGAGGGGTTCCGCGTCACTCAATCGCCCTTGTGAGTTGTAGAGGCATGCGAGATTGTTGAGGCTGGTTGCGATATTGGGATGGTTGCCATCAAAAAGGCGTTTTTGCATTTCGAGGGCTTGGAGATAGAGGGGTTCCGCGTCACTCAATCGCCCTTGTGAGTTGTAGAGCAATGCGAGATTGTTGAGACTAGTTGCCACATCGGGATGGTCGCCATCAAAGAGGCGTTTTCGCATATCGAGAGCTTGGAGATGGAGAGGTTCCGCGTCACTCAATTGTCCTTGTGAGTTGTAGAGCAATGCGAGGTTGTTGAGGCTGGTTGCGATATTGGGATGGTCGCCATCAAAGAGGCGTTTTCGCATATCGAGAGCTTGGAGATAGAGGGGTTCCGCGTCACTCAATCGTCCTTGTGAGTCGTAGAGTGCTGCGAGATTGTTGAGGCTGAGTGCCACATCGGGATGGTCGCCCTCAAAGAGGCGTTGGGTGACAGCTAAACAGTCTGCATATTGTGATTCTGCATCTTTAAAGAGTGCCTGTCCCTTATAGAATCGTGCGAGTCCAATGAATGCCCATAGCAGTTCATCCCCTTCTAGCTCTGCTGTATATCGCTTTGAAATTTCTTGAACGTGTAATTCTAGACCCTTAAACTGATTCACCTGTTTCGTCGTTGGGTTATCCGGCATTTCACTCGCGATCGCGATCATCTCTTTCACAAACGCCGATCGAATCTCCTCTTCCTCCGGCTGATCGCGCAAGAAACTCTGAATCAAGGGATGCAACTGACAATCCCCAATGCGCTCCGGCTCAAATTCCACCAGCGACGCATTCTCTAGCCGCGCCTTCCATTTCCCAAATCGATACTCCTCCCCCTCCACCCGTTGCATCACCCGTTCCGCCAACTCCCACGGCACCCAATCCAACCCGAAATAACTCAACAACCGCGCCACCCGTTTCCCTTCCGGCTCGATCGTCTCCCAAGTCAAATCAAACGCCGCTCTCACTCCCAACTCCGCCGCCATCTCATACTGCGGCGATCGCTCAAGCGCCTCATCCTGCACCCCATTCGCGCTCAACCGCTCCCAAACCTCCGAGAGCGTCAAATGTCGATCGTGCCGCGAATAAGATCCAACCAGCTCGATCGCAAGCGGCAAATTGCCCAATCCGGCACAAATCCGGTCAGCAAATGCTCGATCGTCCTCAACCCGTCCAACCTCCTCCAATGCCGCCAAAAGCGATCGCGCCTGCTCCGGTTCCAGCCGCTTCAACGCGATCGTATGCTGCTGCGGTAAAAGATCGCGCTGTCTCGTCGTCACCAGTACCCGAAAGCGACTATCCACAGGCATCAGCGATCGTACTTCTGCCCAGTCCGCCACATCATCCACCACAATCAGCGTCGGCTCTTTCGGCAACCAATGATCCCAACACCACTTCGCGATCGCTGCCGACTCCTGCAATCGCTCTTTCGCCTTATCCAATCCAGGTAAATGCAGATCGAATTCTGCTTTGTAAATAATCTGAACCGCTAAATCACTGGCGCGACCATTCAGCCAATAGATTCCCCCTGGATACGTCGCCTTGTTCTCCGTCGCATACTTCGCCGCCAATTGTGTCTTGCCCAATCCGCCCATTCCGCTCACAACCGCGATCGCCGCAGACGAAGACGATCGCAAAATCTCCTGCAATCGAACAAGCTCATCCACCCGCCCCACAAAATTCGGCGAGACTCGATAGGGAATTTCAAAAGACGGCGTTACTTTGTCGGAACCGCGATCCGACGAATTCAGTCAATCCTTGCCGTAATTGAAATTAAAGCTGGCATTCTCTCCCGCCTGAATCACAGGTGCAGTCGAATCATTCACCTGCAAGCCTTGTCCACCGTAAATATTTTGAATGTTCTTCCCTTCAATTCTGCCAACGTTAATGATCTGTTCAGCCATTTGCCGCACCTGCGCCGCAAACTCCTGATCCTCAACCATTGCCACATTCAAATAAGCCCCAACCGTTTTCAACGCTTGCTCATCGCCACTTTCCGCTAATGCGATCGCTTGTTCCGCCGTTGCATTTCCCTGCAACTTTTTGACCACGATCGACTTCAATTCCCCTGCTTTCTTCAATCCCGCCTCAAGCGTCTTCTCACCAAGCTTTCCGACGATCGACTCAATAAACTTCTTTCCAGGTTCAGACTGAGCAAAATGACTCAAGAAAGCAAACGCAGCAATACCGAGAGCGCTTAAAGGATCAGTCATAAGAATTTTCCGAAAAGGGGCTGTATCTTTTCTACTCTAAGAGTGAAAGTCGTTCCGAAAAATCTCAGGATTTCTGTAGAAAAGCGACAGATGAGATCTTCGCTGAGATCTTGGAGGATTGGAAGTGAAAGCGTAGTCAACCGCGATCGCAAATTTTCCGCGCAATCAGCAATAATAGAAGCCTTCTAGAATGTGAGTGTCGTTCTAGAAAGGTAATCGTATCTTTACTTTTCGCGAATGCAATCAACCCCATTTGGAGCAGGAGGTCGTTGGATTGTTCTGAACGAACAAGACGACCCAACCGTCATCCAGCAGTTTAATCGAGATGCCTGTGCCGCCGCTTGTGGGGAAATCGTTCTTCGCGATCGCAATATTCAAATCAATCAAAGAGAAATTGCCGCGATCGCAGGCGGTGTGCCAATGGATTTGGAAGACTTGGCAGATGCACTCAATTCAACTCGAACTCTCACAGGACAATGGCGAGGAATTGCTGTAACCATTCCAGGCGCAAGTGATGAAGAACTATTGCAAACACTCAGCCAGACAGGTTCATGGATTGCAGGCTTTTGGGAAGATGAACAACCCATCGGACATGCTGTTGTCGTGGATGGATTTGATCAAAATGGCTATCTGTTGATTCGTGATCCATGGGGATGTGATTTCTTCGATGTATCCCAGAGCCGCACCCTTCAGTCTAAATATGGTTGCAGATATAAAATGGGTGTACAGGCATTTCTAGAAGTTTGGAGTCGGAAGGCTGTTTTTTACCTAAACTGAGTCCTATGAACATTCAAGTTTTGAAAATCGAATCGAATTCCGAAAACCAATGGAGTGTCAAACTGCTGATTGGTCAGCACGAAGCAATTTATCCCTTCACTCAAGAAGAAGTGATGATCGCAGATCGTCCGGTTGTTGGAATTGTTTCTGATCCAACCTTCAGAAAGTTCTTCAAAT
Organism: Leptolyngbya sp. UWPOB_LEPTO1; assembly: GCF_017302695.1. NCBI lineage: Bacteria > Bacillati > Cyanobacteriota > Cyanophyceae > Leptolyngbyales > Leptolyngbyaceae > Leptolyngbya > Leptolyngbya sp. UWPOB_LEPTO1. The sequence continues at coordinate 153,673 of NZ_JAFLCJ010000008.1, forward strand.
TTAATCAGCACATCATTAGCAAAATCACTCGCCTACTCGTTCAAAAAGTGAACGGAGAAAGCATTGAGTTTCCGGTTGAAGTGGGACATTTTTTGACCCCTGATCAAGCTCCAGAAAAAGTGCTTTTAGCAGAATAAATTCCACCTCTGCTGCACCCCAGAGCATCTTGGCTCACTGTATTTACTGCACGCTCGATCTTCAGACCATCCCGCACGCCAGAAATAGTATGGCTAAAGATCGCCACCCGCAACCTTTAGCCATGTTCAGCAATCCAATTTTCCAAATCGTCTAAGCTCCGAAAATCTAGTAAAGCTTCGCTGAGATCTTCGAGGACTGGAAGCGAAAGTGTAGTGAGACGCGATCGCACTTCTTCAGGCAATTCTTGTTGCAATCGACGATTCAACATCCGTGTGATTAGAGCGATCGCTTGCTCCTCTTTAGCTTCTCAAATCGCACGAGGTTCTTCAGACAAATTGATTCCTATCATCGTTCTAATCTCCAAGAGGCTTAAGGCTGAAAACTTGTATGCAATGATCAAGGTGACTACATCTATAATCACTTCTCAATCATTTTTCTTTCTCAACCGCGATCGCTCAAACCCTCTCCTACCAACCCAATCGAGTCGGCTGCTCATACACCCGTTTCAACGTATTTACATCTCTCGGTGAAATAGTTGGTGGCGTGCGCACCTGCGAAAAATACATTACATCGGTTTCTAGAGGGCTATGCCCCCAAATTCCTAAAGCATGACCCAACTCATGCCGCGCTGCTAGCAATAAAGAATCATTTGGACGATTGGGCTGAATCCGAATTTTCATCCGATGCCGCAAAACAGAGTTTTGTTTGTAAAGCTCGAACCGAGCATCCGCAAATCGAACTCGCTCCGTTGGAGGAAACCGGAGCGGAATAGAAGCACGATCAAACACAATTCCCGCTTCTTCTCTTTGATCGGTCAACTCTAAGGGAAAATAAGCTTTCCACTCATTCACAGCCTGGATCATCAGCTTTGCCCAAGTCGAATCTCCATGCGGAACATACACTTTGACTGGAAATTCTGACCAAATCAAATACTCCGGCTCAGTTTTCTCAACACGATCAAAATAATCGCCCGATCGATCAGACCACTGCGCCAAAATCGGTGGCATTGCGTGAATCTTTGGAGTCGCCTGCACCGAAATTGCCCAAAACAAAACGCATCCGATCGCGAAACAGATCGAATGCGCTTTGAACCAATTCCACTTTAACGACCGAGCCATCCGGCACTGAGAACCACCGTGATTCCCATACAAATCGTCATTAATAACCAGGTCAGACGATTCAGCGTCGTCTCTGCACTTTTGGTACTGGTAAACAGTTGCGCTTGACCGCCCAAACCGCCCAAACCATCCCCTTTCGGGCTATGCAGCAGCACCAGAATAATTGTTCCTACCGCAGAAACCATCCAAATTATCTTCAGCACTGCAATTAGCGTCATCTCAACAAATCCAATACGATCGACTCGTTTCTCATTATATGAACATTGCAGATACATTGAAGAATTTTCGGACATTCACTACTGCCCTGTATTACTTGGACTGGGGCTTGCAGTCGCTTCAGGAGAAGGAGTAGTCGTTGGTTCACTCGTCGATCGCGGTTGTTCTTGACGGGCAGGCTCCTGCTGTTGAGAACTGGGCGTAGAAGGCGAGGTTTGAGAGTTAGGTCTGGGAGATTCAATTCTGACTTCTGGAGCCGGAACGACGACAGGCGCACTTTGCTGAGGTTGGGGAACCGGCACAATGCGATCGCGCTCAATCACTCGCTCGCGCACCTCTGGAGACGGAGACGGAGACGGGGATGCACTCGGAACCACAATCGTGCGTTGCGGAACCGGAGTACGATCGCGCTGGGTGACAAAATATGCCAAAGCTGCACCGCCTAAAACTAATCCGGTCAACAAGATTCCAATCAAAAAACCATTCGCCGTATTGTTTTCATCTCTGGCTTGCTGTGCATCTGCATACCGCTGCCTTTCAACCGTTTGTCTGGACAAATCGTTACGGTTATAGCTTGGTGGGTTCAGTGGGTCGTTTGAAGTCGAGCCAGGATAATTTGTGCGATCTTGGGGATCACCAGGATTGGGATTTGCCATTTTTGAATAGTCCTTAATTATTTACAGCCAAAATCACTGAGGTTGATGTCTCAGATTGGTATTCATAGATGCTCTAATGCAACCAAAATACTCAAAACGCCAAGGCAAGTCACTCTGTCTGGAGAAGTGAGCCTTGGGCTGAAAAACTGAAAGTTACGTCAACCTTTAGAAAGAGAAGCGCTCAGAGCGAATGACAAGTTCAATACAGCGGGTCGCAGGTCGCAAACTTAGACTTGCCTCAAAATCCACCTTTTGATGTCTCACCCTAATTCTTTAATCGCTGCTTCAATAGAGATATTTCTATCAGGCGATCGAGTATTCTTAGAATAATAATAAGAATTGTTAACAACAATGACCTGGAATTTTTTATTGGAACTCTTTTGGTTTGACCGATCTGTGCCGCTACGGCGAAAGCGCTCTGCCTTTGAGATCGAGGATTTACCTGGATTGTGGCGCATTCATTGGCAACTGGGCAAGACGATAATTCTTTCCACCTTTTACACCCGCATCGACCAAGCTTGTATCCTCTGGGGAGTCATCTCGACTCTCATTTTTGCCACCGCTCAATTTTTAGCGATCGACTGGCAAATTCAAGCCTTCTTATGGTCGGGATTGTCATTGGTGGGCACGCTCTCAATGGCAAAACTTTCTCAGTGTTGGCGCACGATTAAGCCCCTGAAAGATGTGATCGATGCTTGGGTCATCCTGATGCTGGTAGGAATTACTCTCACGGATTTGAGTATATTTCTAAGTTGGGGAGAACTGATGGCGCGGCTGTGCCCTCTGTGGCTAGGCATTAATGCGATCGGGTATTTGTTCACAGGTATCAGGATTCGATCGCGGGCATTTGCTTGGATCGGAGGGCTAAGTTTTTTGGCGATCGCGCTCCTGCCTTATGTCGGTGGATGGGAATTTCTGACTACGGGACTCGTTACGGGAGTGAGTGCGCTCTTGATTGCTGAGTTGCAGTGGGATTCAGGAGATGTCTGCGCTCATCTCAAACGCCTCGAAAGATAGCGAGATCTAAATATTCCTTAAGTAGTATTGGTGAAATATAAACTGTCACGTAAGATACAGAATATAACCCCGAGTTTATAGATTGCCTGGGGAATCCTCAAGCAATAGCCTTTTTAGATTATCTCTCTTATGCGTCACTCCCGGCTTACTCAATCTTATTTGTCTCCGTTTCCCAGTCTCGAGGTGCGAGAAACGGAAATGGGACGGTCTGTGAAACCTTGGACTTGTCAGACGATCGCTCAAATGAGTATTCCAAAAGCTGATGTCCTGGTTGAGAAATCGCCTGTGAAGGCGCGACGACTTGGCATTGTCCGCCGCTCTCATTCTGTTGCAGACGCGCATCGCGTGACAATTCACCGGAATGTCACACGTCGAATGCAGGTTGCGAGAGAACGAGGCGATCAAAATCTTTTACGCGCTTTAGAAGCCGAACTGCGAGAAATGATCTCGATTTAAGCGTGAATTCAGTTTGTAGGTGAAGGTTAGCAGGTGGTATTGGAGATGATCCAATGCCACTTTTACTTTGTGAGATTAAATATTTTGTGAGATCAAAGCCGATCGCACAATTCAAAAACTCGCTGGCTGGGATACATTCGATCGCGCTCAGGTTTACTAGAATTCAGAAGTGTTAACTTATGGCATCTGTTTTTGAATGCTCGACTCTGGTACTTCAACTCCGCATTCCAACCCCCAAGCCGCTTCAGAGTGGTCTGCTCGATCAATCCGACCGATCGGGGCTTATGCGCTGCAAGGTTTAGCGACTTGGCACAATCAACTTGTGACGATGGATGCGATCCGAGGCTATTTGCTTCAGGTCAATCCCCTCAGTGACAATACAACAATTCTCAATTCCTATCACACCGAGCTATTTATCGAAGCAACAGGCTTTGCGGTCTGGGAGGATACGATTTGGTTTGCGAAAGGCAAAGAGGTTTATTGCTGTGACTTTGGACAGTTTGAGCCGCAGTTGTTCACTGTTCTACCTTATGAAGCCGATGGAATCGGCATTTGGGAGTCAACAGTTTATATTACGAGTCAAAAACTGGGATATATTCTGATCTACGAACGTCAAACGAAACGCAAGATTACCCAATTTCCGTTGCCTGGTGTTGGAATTACAAATTTGACGGTAAGAGATGAAGAGCTTTGGCTATGCGATCGCACCGAAGAAACGGTGTATTGTCTTGATCGCGCAACGGGTGAACAGAAGTTCAGTATGCTCACTCCGTTTGAGAATCCAACTGCGATCGCGTTCTTGAATTCAGCGCTGTATGTTTCCTATGCGGGTGAAGAAGCTTACATTCGTGACAATCCGAATGCCGACCCGAATTTAGAGCTGACCTATCGCGATCGAACGTTCATTCATCCCTTACATTTTCGCCATTATCCAGACGAGCGCTACACGTTATCGACTGGATATTTGGTGGAAATGTCGTACGTTGAGGAACTCCTTCCCCTCGATGACGTGGAATTAACCGATCTAGAATGGCGAATTGCATTGCCAACGGAAACGCATCGTCAAAAGATTCGCAGCGTTGAAGCGATCGGGATTCCGTTTACCGAAGATATCCAAGACGGACAAAGAGTTGCAGTCTTTCAATTTCCGAGACTCAAATCTCAGGAGCGGCAGATTTTCGGCTGGAAAGCGGTGCTAGAAGTTCGAGGTATTAAGTATCAGTTTTCGTTTGAGGATGTTGAACAGTCGCCAGAGCTTCCGCCAGAATTTCGCGATCGCTATTTAGTCGATGATGATGAATTGGCAATGGATAAACCAGCCATTCAACAAGCTGCAAAAGAAGCGATCGGAACGGAGACCAATGTATTACGTAAAATGCTGAAGATTCGGAATTACGTTTACGATCGGTTGTCTTATGGGATTAAACCTCATATTGATTCTCCTGATGTCGTTCTTGATCGCGGAGTTGGTTCTTGCGGTGAATACGTGGGCGTGTTGCTAGCATTATCTCGTCTGAATGGAATTGCTTGCCGAACGGTTGGACGGTATAAATGTCCGCCTTTTGCCGATCGCCAAAATGTCCCGCTTGAACCTGACTACAACCATGTGTGGATTGAGTTCTATCTGCCTGGATATGGGTGGCTACCGATGGAGTCGAATCCGGATGACATTGTTGAGCGCGGACCTTATCCGACTCGATTTTTCATGGGGCTACCCTGGTATCACGCTGAGATTGGTAAAGGCATTTCTTTTGAATCGCTGAGAAGTCAAGGAATCCCGATTGGTGATTTGATGGATTTATCGATCGGGGATTTAGCATTAAATCATATTCGATTCACAATCTTGGGAGAATTGCCTCCGCCATAATTGCTGTCTTTTAGATCCGCTCAACTTGCAAAACTCTACGTGATTCAATGCCAGAATCTTCTGCGGGTTGAGCGGATCTGAGACCCAAACACCACGATAAATTGAATGTTGTATCCAAACCGATGCGATCCTTAGATCAGACGATCGCGAAACTTAAAAATGTTCTGGCTCGAAATTTTATTAACTATCCCAGTGCTAGGTTCAATGGTCTTTTACCTCGCCTGTGCCTACTTCACACTGCAATTTTTCTCAAAATCTCACTCGATCGCATCTTCCGAAGATCCTGTCTCTGTCTTGGTTCCGATTTGCGGTCTCGACGAAGGTGCATTTGAAAACTGGTCATCTCTCTGTACGCAAGACTATCCGACCTACGAAGTCTTATTCGGTGTTGTCGATGAAACCGATCCAGCCGTCCCTGTGCTCTATCGCCTCAAAGAAACCTACTCGGATCGGGTTCAAGTCTTCGTCGGACTTCCCCCACGCGGAATTAACTTCAAAGACAGTACCCTCAGCTACCTTTTAGAACAGACCCAATACGAAACTCTCATCTTTGCGGACAGCGATATCCGAGTCGCTCCAGACTATATTCGCACTGTCACTGCTCCACTCGCTCAAGTTGACGTCATCACCTGTGGCTATATCGCGCATCATCCTCAGTCTTTAACTTCCGCGATCGCGTCTCTGGGGCGCTGCTGTGACTTCATCCCGAGTACTTTAATTGCCCGTACTCTCGATCGAGGATTAAAATTTGCCATCGGCGTGACGATCGCGACTCGCAAATCAACGCTAGCCAACTTTGGCGGACTCCAACTCAACCGCATCGGCTCAGACTATAACCTCGGTAAACGGGCTGCTCAAGCTGGTTACACCGTCGAACTTTCCCACCTGATTCTCGAATCCGATACAGGAAAAGAAAGCCTTTGGGATCTCTTTCAGCGAGAATTACGTTGGTCAAGAACGATCCGCTTCAACCGAGGTAGCATTTATTACAGTATGATCTTTTGCTACGGAACAATATTGTCTCTGCTGTTGCTTTTAGTGTCGAAATTTGCAGCTTGGGCAATCGTGCTGACTGGATTAGTCTATGTGATTCGTTATACTCAAGCAGCGATCGCAGCATTCAGCATGGATGCCTCTGGGCTATTGCGTTGGTTATGGGTTCTGCCATTTCGAGATGCATTGAGTTTGGTAATTTGGGCGATCGGTGGATTTGGGCGAGAAGCCTACTGGCGTGGGCGAAAACTGCGTATTGAAGGAGATGGAATCATTCAGCAAATTGACTAAGTGCAATCCATTTGAAGCTTTCATCAAGAAGCAGGGCGTTTACCGGATTGTGAAACCTGAGTGTGCTAGTTTTTAACACATGTTGCCATTGGGAAGAGTGGAATGTTTGGTTTAACGAAAATCAGCTTAACCAAATCGCGCAAAATTGCTCTTGTAGTCGCAGGCGTTGCTGCTACAGGAGGCATGATTGCGATCGCGACTCAGGCGAGAGCACAATTTCGGCTCTCTCAAGTAATGCCTGCTCCTGCTCCTGATACTCCTGATGCTTTCGCTGCACCGAGCCAGATTGGCATTCCAGGCGCTCCACCCGCCCCGATTACCGCTCCGCCCGCTCCTGCGCGCCCAACTCGAAGACCTCGCCGCATCCCCATCGATCCAGTTCCCATGCCTGGAGATGCCCGCGCTCCGCTGCCTGAACTTCCGAGACCACTCGACATTCGCACGCTTCCTGGTTCTCCGGTCACTCCAATTAGCGGCATCTCTGGCAAAGTAATGTTCACTCCTATCTGTTCTGTCACCGCTCCATCCGCTTCCTGTCGTGTTCGTCCCTACACAGGTGCGATTAAGATCACGACAGTTGCCCGCGATCGCGTAACACGTCTTGTCACTGACCCCGAAGGACTCTTCCAAATTCGTCTGATTCCCGGCATGTACGTGATCGAGCCTGACTCTCCCGACTTCCCGATCGGAACCAGTCAAACGATTACTGTTCTGAACAATGTGATGCGTCAAATGGAATTCAACTTTCAGGGAAATCCGGCAGCAGTCGGTGCAACCCTGCCCCCGATCCGGACTGCCCCCGGCACACCCGGTATGGGTGCAGCACCCGCGCCGCTTCCAGGGGCAATGCCTCGATAAATCAAGGATTCACTGCTTCCATGCTCCAATTACCTTGATGCAAGTGATATTGATGTCGATTCTGCGGGTCGCCTCTGAGTTCTAAGTGATCTACAGAAAGCGGCTCAAGTAAGAGTAAGCAAAACTGCGGCAAAGGTTCCGGCTGATTTGGGATAGGCGGCGAGAATGTCTCTGCGGCAGCGCGAGGGAGTCCTGGATGTGCCCAAGCGAATTGAATTCTGGCACTGTCTGACATGTCTTGCCATGCTTGCTGTCTCGCTTTTTGGAGCTTTTCATCTGAATTTGCGCGATCGATGAGCTTCAACTCTCCTGCAATCCGAAACTGTTCACGAGTATTCGGAAAATACCAGCACACCTCTCCCCAAGGGCAATGCTCGATTTGCTGAGGTTTCTCACTGCGATCGTCTGTGACGAATTTAAGCTGATCCGTCTCTTCTAAAAAGCCTCGGAAGACAATAGTGCGATTTGCGGGCTTGCCATCCGGACGAACCGTTGCCAGTTGGACATACCGGGCATTAGGCAGAGCGCGATTTCGATGCAGCGCACGAGCAATCAGAGAACGCCAAGGAGCTAGGGGCATAAACAGTACGATCGAGAAATGCTTTACAATTCTACATAGATGTTCTCTTGGTGTTATGCCTTTACCGACTGTAATTTTGCCAGGCTATCTTGCAGGCGCGATCGACTATCGCGAAATGCAGCAAACTCTCATTGACCTGGGAATTCCAGCCGTAACCGTTCCTTTGGTGAAGCGGGACTGGCTGCCAACCTTGGGCGGTCGATCTGTGTTACCGATTTTAGACAAGCTTGATCGCACTGTTCAAGAAATTCGGCAGACTTACAATACCGAGAAAATTAATCTCATTGGGCATTCCGCAGGCGGATGGATTTCTCGCATCTACTTAGGCGCAAAAGCTTACGACATTCACGGCAGGGTTAGCGATCGCGTTTATAGCTGGCAGGCACATCAATTTGTTTCAACCTTAATCACATTAGGCACACCACAAACAAGCTATGAACGCTGGACATTGAAGAATTTGAACTTTGTCAATCTGACGTATCCAGGTGCGTTTTACCCAGAAGTCAAATATGTCTGTATTGCAGGCAAGTCGATTTTTGGAGTGCGGCGGGTTGGAAGTTGGCTAGCTTATAGCAGCTATCAATTGACAGGAGGCAGAGGGGATACTTGGGGGGATGGAATTACCCCGATCGAAGCCGCCCACTTAGAAGGAGCAGAGAATCTGACTTATGAAAACGTCAGTCATTCTCCACGATCGAGAGGCAAGTGGTATGGCTCTGCTGAGATTGTCCAACAATGGGCAACCTATCTCAATTAAAAAAGAGGGGTGCAATTGCCCCCTCCTTGAAAGAACTAGTAATTCAACTGACCTCGATTCAACTTACCAAAGAGCACGTACTCCACCAGAACTATCGCTGTCATTTGTGTTAGAAGGCGTGGTGGTCGAATCTGGAGTGGTGGAGCCGCCAGGCGTGGTGGTCGAATCTGGGGTGGTGGAACCGCCAGGTGTTGTAGTTGAATCTGGAGTAGTGGAACCGCCAGGCGTGGTGGTCGAATCTGGAGTGGTGGAACCGCCAGGTGTTGTAGTTGAATCTGGAGTAGTGGAACCGCCAGGTGTCGTCGGGACAATCACATCTCCAGAAGGACTCGGCGAAGTTGGGCTAGAAGTTCCCGGAGTTACTGTTGATGGAGTGCTGCTTGGAGACGATTGGGTTGGACTGGAAGATTCGCTCGGGCTAGCCTCAGTCGGAACCGTCGAAGGATTCGATCGTGGAGAAGTCGGCTGCTGAGAAGTCGCTGGGCTGGAACTAGAACCCGGAGCCACAGAACTGCCCGGAGTCATAGAGCCACTGGGCATCGTACTGCTAGGAGCTAGGCTAGGAGTTGAAGTGTCAGGTGATGCCGCAGCAGAGCGATTATAAGGCGCTTCATTAAAAATACTGGGATTGGGATTGACCTTTCCTAGTGACGGTGTTGAGTTACGAGGCAAATCTGTGTTTGGAGAACTAGAAGGCGCGATCGTAGAAGAATCTGGAGTTGCCTGAGCCAAAGCCCGTGTATAAGGTGCTTCGTTAAAAATACTAGGATTCGGATTCAATGGCGACTGTGCCATTGCAGGTAGCGAGAGCAAAGAACCAAAGCTTGCGACCCCGATTGTCCCTGCTAATTTTGTAAATGCGTTTCTATTCTTTCCGTTCATTCGGTCTCTCCTGTATACCTAAAAGGGTTTTTGCAGATTGAAACTCACCGAGTTTCCGGAAGCGAGAATCCGAGTCTGGATTACCACCACAGGTTGTAGTCTAGTGATTGCGAAAAAAGACCTACTCCCCCTCTGGTTTGATTTATCCGAGTGCAAATTTTATGATTCGGGATCAGTTCTTCACGACAACTTCTGTCCCTACTCGAACTTTGCCAAAGAGTTCTTCAACATCTCGGTTGTACATACGGATGCAGCCATGTGAAGCCGCTGTTCCCACGGATTCTGGATTCGGTGTGCCATGAAAGCCAATCCAATTCTTGCCGTCTGTCCAGAATCCAATCCAGTATCGCCCGAGCGGATTGTCAGGGTCGCCTCCCGGAATGGTGTAGCCCTCTAAAGGATGAACCCAAGCTGGGTTCCGAATCATTTGGCGAATTTTATAAGTTCCAGCGGGCGTTTCCCATCCTGCGCGCCCAACGGCGATCGGATAACTTTTCACTTTGGTATCGCCGCGATAAACCGTCACTCGTTTCTGCTTCAACCGAATTTCTAATCGCATCGGTTGAGTTTGCGGCTGAGTTTCTGGGGCGGACTCAATCGCAGGTGGAGCCGAGAAACTAGGTTGCGGCATCAGAATCGTTGCACAGGTCAGCAGAGCGACCCCACACCAGAGTTTTTTTCGCTGCATCAACTTGATTTAGGATTAGCTACGTTAAGACAAAATCAAATTTGCGTTAGGTATTGCATCTATCATCCGCAGGAAATTCTACGATGACCTCGCATCTCACATTGCGATATCATCGGGATCGACGCAATAGAGAGAACTTATGTCTGAGTCAGTCAGTGAAGCCTTTTCGCCTGCGATTAGCGATCGCATCTGCGGTCATATGAATAAAGATCACGGTGATGCAGTCTTAGTTTACGCCCAGTATTTCGGCAAAATCAGCGACGCAACTGCTGCTGAGATGAAATCTATTGACGCGAAAGGCATGGATCTTTCAGCACAGGTAAATGGAGAGACGGTTCCGGTACGTGTGAATTTCGATCGCACCTTAAAGGATGCAAAAGAAGCGCATGTGATCCTCGTAGAAATGCTGAAACGAGTCCGCCCCAGCGACTAACAGACGCAGGATATCAGCTGCGTGTTCATACGACTGTTCGATCATGCGGCGATTTTGGGTATTCAAAAAGAGGGTAATCTGATGCTCTTCTGGGCGGACTGCGGTTCGCCCTTTTTCCTGTTTATGGCTCACCACGTTTTTGTCTTTCTCGAAATTCTCTCGTGCGAAGGCGGGATTCAGTCCTATGTCAAAGATATTCTGCAAGCCTATTCGCAATTAGAAACCGCAAACGCTGATATTTTCCTGCTTCGAGATGGCGCTGATGCTGAGAATCCATTGGTGTCTGAACACATGCGATTTCACTATTGCAAAATGGATTCCGCCAAACTCGGACGTGCCAAACTGGCGATCGCACTTTTCACCCATCTCCTCAAGCATCGTCCTAGCCGCGTCTTTTGTGGACATATTCACCTCGCGCCACTGGTCGAGATGCTCTGCAAACCGTTGGGCATTCCTTACACGGTTCTGACTTACGGAAAAGAGGTGTGGAAGCCGTTACCGAGCCGAAAACAAAAAGCGCTACAAAATGCCGATCGCATTTGGACAATCAGTCGATATTCGCGCGATCGCACCTGTGCAGCGAATGGGATTGATCGCGATCAGGTCGATTTTCTCTTCTGTGCAGTCGATGGCAACGTATTTCGTCCCCAAGCCAAAGCGCCGGAGTTAGTCCAGCGTTACCACCTTGAAAATCATCAAGTGTTGATGACGGTTGCCCGCTTGTGGTCAGGCGATCCCTACAAAGGTGTTGATGTCACTATTCGTGCGCTGCCCGATATCCTCAAATCTTGCCCCGATGCGAAATATTTAGTCATTGGGCGCGGTGATGATCAGCCCAGATTACAAAAACTTGCCGAAGAATTGGGAGTCAGCGATCGCGTTGTGTTTGCGGGGTTTGTTCCCTCTGAGGAATTGCCAAAGCATTATTGTTTAGCAGATGCGTATGTGATGCCTTCACAAGAAGGATTTGGCATTGTGTATTTAGAAGCAATGGCTTGCGGGGTTCCAGTACTGTCTGGTAATGCAGACGGCTCTGCCGATCCCTTACAGGATGGACGGTTTGGTTGGCAAGTGCCGTATCGCGATCCGGTTGAAGTCGCGTTCGCTTGCATCGAGATTTTAAAGGGCGAAGACCAGCGCTGTAATGGACACTGGCTCCGAGAACAAAGCCTATCGATTTTCGACAAACCTGCCTTTACTCAACGTCTAAAGGCACTGCTATAAGAACTTCATTGAGCGCGTTGCTGTAGCGATTCCCCACTCCCCATCTCCCCGCTCCCCACAAAAATTGCCTCTGACGTTCAATCAAACGTCAGAGGCAAGCAACATTAGATCAGAAAAAGGAATATCTTACTTTTCCCAGTTCTTCGCAACAACTTCCGCTAAGTCTACAACGCGTTGAGAATAGCCCCACTCGTTGTCATACCAAGCGACAACTTTCACCATGTCGCCGCCCATCACCATGGTCAGAGCCGCGTCAATGATCGAAGATTCATCGGTTCCAGCATGATCGCTCGAGACCAACGGCAGATCGCAGTACTTGAGAACGCCTTTCATCGTCGTCTCAGCTGCTTCCTTGATCACCGCATTCACTTGTTCCGCGATCGTGCTCTTCTCAACTTGCACAACCAAATCTACAACAGAGACGTTCGGAGTCGGAACCCGCAACGCAATCCCGTTTAACTTACCTGCTAATTCAGGCAGAACCAACGCTACCGCTTTTGCAGCACCCGTTGAAGTCGGCACAATATTGATTGCTGCTGCCCGTGCGCGTCGCAAATCCCGGTGGCTCGCATCGAGAATCCGCTGATCTCCGGTATAGCTGTGCGTGGTGGTCATTGTCCCTTTGATAATGCCGAAATTGTCATTCAGCACTTTCGCAATTGGAGCTAAGCAGTTGGTTGTACAGCTTGCATTACTAATAATGTGGTGTTTGTGGTGATCATATTCATGATCGTTCACACCCACAACGAAGGTTCCATCTTCGTTTTTACCCGGCGCAGTGATCAGAACTTTTTTCGCACCCGCATTCAGGTGCTTGGTTGCGCCTTCTTTGGAGATGAACACGCCCGTCGATTCAATAATCAAATCGATATCCCACTCTCCCCACGGAAGATTCTCGGGATTGCGATCGGACGTACATTTGATAACGTTACCGTTCACCGTAATGGTGTTTTCGTCCGCGCTCACCTCGCCGGAAAACTTACCCAGCATCGAGTCATACTTGATCAAGTGAGCGTTGGTTCTGGGATCAGACGTGTCGTTAATCGCAACCAATTCGATTCCCGTCTGTTGTCGCCCTGCCCAGCACCGCAAAAAGTTGCGTCCAATGCGTCCAAAGCCGTTGATCGCTACTCTAACCACTGCGTCTTGCCCTCTGAATATAAATACCTATTGATGCAGACATCATACCGTAAAACAATGCGCTCATCTCAACTCAAAATCAATCTGGGATCAACAGATGGTGACAAGCAGGAAAAATGAGTCGCAGCGACTGATCCCTGAAGCATGCTGAGATGAATGGGCGATCGGGCAATCTCGGTGAACTTGGAAACGACCACAATTCGCTTGAGAAGCAAAAACATGTTTCTGACTGTGCAAAAAAATTGTGCATCAGCCATCTGTTGAATGCAGCCCTGAATCTAATCTGAGTCTTTACCAATACTTGTGTTCTTTCTGGCTTGCGGGGAACCCTAGGCAATCTAAAGAGTAGATGCCAATTCAAAATACTTGTGGCAAAATCTGTAGCGACTCTACAACTGTCGTATGGTGAAAAACTTGAGAAATGGAGCAGATTTAAGAAAAAGGTACAAAATTAAATCACGATCAAGTTGAGAATCGATGCAAATTGGCTAAAAAGTTGAGAGCATTTCTCACAAACGTTTAGTACCTTTAGAAGTACACAATTTAGGCTTGAATTTGTTGACAGATTGCGGATTGCAATTCAATTATTAAAAAGTTGAATTCTGTCAGGAATTGGAGCAGATCGACTTGTATCTCGTTGATTACAGCTTGTTCTGATTCAAACTCCCCAATTAAGAGCGTTCAAACTAAAATTATTTTGAACTGTTCTAAATGGACTCGATTTAGATAAGCAGATTTGCTATCAAAATGTTTTCTATTACCGTATCGGTAATAGAAGATCCTTGATATGATAGCGCGTGACATTGGTGTGGTGTTTAAGGAGCAAAAATGCTGAGTTCCGTTGACTTCAGCGGCAGACCATTTCATTTCATCGGCATTGGTGGAATTGGAATGTCAGCCCTAGCTTATGTCTTGTTAGACCGTGGGTTACCTGTTTCTGGTTCGGATCTCAGATCCAGCCACATTACTGAACGACTGCGAAGCTTGGGCGCGCAGATATTCATCGGACAAGATGCGTCGAATTTGGATCATTATCAAGTCAGAGCACAGCTTGCTCAACCCGTTGCCGCTGGTGCAAATGTTGTCACATTGCCTGCACCCGTCAAGGATCTGCCCCAAGTGATTTGCTCGACGGCGATTAATCCTACAAATTCTGAATATCGAGCGGCGCTAGAGCTAGGATGTCCAATTTTTCATCGCTCGGATCTCCTTGCTGCGTTAATTCGAGAGTATCGCAGTATCGCCGTCGCTGGAACGCATGGGAAAACAACGACGAGCAGCATGATCAGTTACATGCTCTACAATGCGAAGCTTGATCCGACGGTCATTGTGGGTGGAGAAGTCAAGGCTTGGCAAGGAAATGCCCGGATTGGACGGGGTGAATACATGGTTGCAGAAGCGGATGAGTCAGATGGCTCATTGGTTAAATTTGCACCTTATATTGGCATCATCACGAATGCAGAATTAGACCACCCCGATCACTATAGCGATTTGGATCAAGTCGTTCAAACGTTTCAAACGTTTGCCAGCCAGTGTCAAGTCACAGTCGGCTCGATCGATTGTCAAACAGTTCGCGATCGCATTCCCCCCAACATTACGTACAGTCTCGATCCGGCGACAAAGGCAGACTACACCGTGGATCAAATCCAGTATGCAGGGGATGGAACGACGGCGAGAGTGTGGGAACGGGGGCAGGTGTTAGGAGAAATCAAGCTGCGAGTGCTTGGACAACACAATTTGAGTAACGCGCTGGCTGCGATCGCGGTCGGTCGCCTCATTGGATTGGAATTTAGTACGATTGCTGCCGCGATCGCGCCGTTTGAAGGTGCGCGGCGGCGGTTTGAACACCGGGGTGATTTTAACGACATTTTATTTATTGATGACTACGCGCATCATCCCAGTGAATTACGGGTCACACTAGAGGCAGCAAGACTGCAAGCTGGCAAGCAATCGCCGCGTCGTCGTGTCGTCGCCATTTTCCAACCGCATCGCTATAGCCGCACTCAAACGTTTTTAGCGGAATTTGCGGAGTCTTTTGGAGATGCTGATGTCGTGATTCTCAGTGATATTTACAGCGCTGGAGAAGTCAATACAGGCGAAATTAGCGGTCAGATCCTTGCTGATCTTGTCGCAACACATCATTCGTGCGTGCATTACCAACCCTCGCTACCTGCGATGGGCGATTTCCTGAACAAACTTCTTGTGCCGGGAGATTTAGCAATTTTTCTAGGAGCTGGAAACTTGAATCAAATCATTCCAGACGTCATGGCGGCTCAACAACGAGTTGAGAAAGCTGCTTCCTAGAAACTTCGTGTTTGTTGTGTTGAATGCAATGTGAGATCTGAACCGTGATTTCTGATTACATTGCGGTAAGGGTCTCAGGTTTAAGCTTACCTGTGACAATGTTATGACACTCTCTATTGATTCCCGGACTGTTCATTCACCCGTTATTTCCGATTTCTCTCGCAAGTCTAGCTCGGTTGCCACTCCGTACTCGTCTAGTGAAGCCACTGCAAAACCTGCACGCAAGATACTCACTCTTCCGCTCCCTGGTACTGACGCTGTGCTAAAAGCCAATGTTCCTCTCGCTTCGTTGACCTCTTTCCGGGTCGGTGGTCCTGCTGAATGGTACGCTGCCCCCCGCACAACTGAAGAATTACAAGCGAGTTTAGAATGGGCGCATGCTCAGGATATTCCAGTGACGATGTTAGGGGCTGGCTCAAATTTATTAGTCAGCGATGCTGGATTGCCAGGGCTTGTGATTTCGACTCGGCATTTGAGATTGACTGAGTTTGATGATGCGACGGGTCAGGTAACCGTGGGTGCGGGTGAGCCATTGCCGAGATTGGCTTGGAAGCTTGCCGATCGCGGATGGCAAGGCTTTGAATGGGCGGTTGGGATTCCAGGAACGGTGGGCGGAGCCGTTGTGATGAATGCTGGCGCGCACAATAGCAGTATTTCCGAAATTCTGGTCAAGACGACAATCTTGCTGCCAGACGGCACGCTGCAGGTGCTAAAACCTGAAGAGTTACAGTATGAATATCGCACGTCTGCTCTGCAAGGCAGTTCGCGCTATGTCACATATGCCACGTTTCAATTGCAGCCTGGGGCTGATCCAACGGCGGTGAATGCAGTGACGGCAAATCATAAGCAGCAGCGACAAAACACTCAGCCTTATCATTTACCGAGTTGCGGCAGTGTATTCCGCAATCCCGATGCGTACAAAGCGGGTTGGTTAATTGAGCAGGTGGGCTTGAAAGGACATCAGATCGGTGGTGCTCAGGTGGCGCAACGACATGCGAATTTTATTCTAAATTGTGGCGGTGCAACTGCATCTGACATTTTTGAGTTAATTCATCATGTGCAGCAACGAGTGCATCAGGAATGGTCGCTCTTGCTGGAGCCGGAAGTGAAAATGTTGGGTGAGTTCTGATTGTTGGGTTGGAATCTCAGATCTAGGTGGGGAATGAGGAGATGGAGAGAACCTAAACTCAACTTGCTCTCTATTTCCCCATCCGATCGATTATGGTGCGAGTCGTCGAGATCCCACGATCGATAAAATTTAGGTCTTTTGAGTAGGGAAATCCCTAATCAGATTGGCGCAGCTAGAGTGCGTCGGATTTGCATCCCGGTGTCATAATTAAATCTGTTTGATTGTTGCCCTGTTCGGGTTGAGCAGGCGACAATATCCACTCATTATTCACTAAAACGTTATGTCACAAGGACAGGGATTTGGCTTCGGTCTGGGCAAAATGCGCGAATTGACCGACGCAATTAAAAAGGCTCAACAGGTTCAAGAAGGCGCAAAACGGCTTCAAGAAGAACTCGAACAAATGGAGATTCAAGGCGAGGCAGGCGGCGGTCTTGTCAAGGTGACAATGAGTGGAAATCAGGAGCCACTGAAGGTTGAAATCTCACCAGACGCGCTGAAAGAAGATGCGGAAACCTTGTCGGATCTCGTACTCGCTGCGACTCGTGCGGCTTATGAACAATCCACGGCAACGATGCGCGAGAAGATGGAAGACTTGACGGGTGGGTTAAATCTGCCTGGCTTAGGTTAAGCGATCGGTTTGACAGATCTTTACATGAAACCGGACTATGAGTTGATAGTCCGGTTTTTTAGCGTTTATGAAAGGGTTGATCGGTTATCTGGCTGAACTCAAAGTCGGGAAAGCGGCGCTTTGGTGCTATCTCATTTGGTATCTTGTGACGCTTTCGTTTCATTTCGATCCTGCCCCTGCTATTTGGATCAATTCGATTGGGATGAGCGCTGTGATTGGAACGGGTCTGGTTTTCAGTGTTGCTTCCCAGACGGCAAAACTGCGCAGTTGGCAAACCTTACGGCTCTATTTGATGCCTTTTTGTGTTTCAAGTTTTGCAGCTTTGATTAAAGGAAAAGGCTTTATTGTCGTTGTCTCACCCGATTTACGGGAGACATTCGTTGCCGTTGCTTGCTGTATTGCGTTTCTATCGATTGTGATGGCAGTCAAGTTCATGAAACGGCGATCGTTGCTCACCCCTTAACGGTTTTTTTCATGTGACTGTCTGGCTGCAAGGCGAGCTTGCCACGCTCGAATTGCGATCGCGGTTCTGACCAAGGGTGAAACAAATTCTAGGTTTTCCGGTTCCAGTTCAGCTTGAGATAACGGGTAATGACTCAAACAGGGGCGGAGCGTTTCTAAGTGATCTTCGAGTTCTAACATTCGCAAAATCTCATCGGCTGATTTGAAGCGATCGTGCGTTGAAGATTTCAGCATTTTGTCCAGAATTCGCTCAAAATGATCACTCACCCGCGCCAGATTTTGCCAATTTAATTCTCCTGTGTAGGGGTCGTAATCTTGCTCATTGGGGATTCTGCCCGACATGAGATAGAGACAAGTGACACCGAGCGCATAGAGGTCGCTCGCATAGGTCGGACGCATGGCAATTTGTTCAGGAGGCGCAAAGCCAATCGTGCCGACAAAATGAGTTGCCATCGATCGCTCAGAGTAATCCGGCGCAACACAGCGTTCTTTCACTGCACCAAAATCAATCAAAACCCAGCGTCCATCTTCTTTACACCAGACAATATTAGACGGCTTGATGTCGCGGTGAATCACCTTTTGTCGGTGGACGTAATGCAGGAGCGGCAGAAATTCTTTTAGAAACTGTTTCACCGCCTGTTCTGACCAAACGCCTGACTTACGGATATCTTGAGCCAGGGTGCGACCTCGGACGAATTCTTGAGCGAGATAAAACTCGCCCTCAATCTCGAAGTAATCTAACAATTGGGGAATCTGAGAATGGCTGCCCAATCTCGCTAAAGTTCTCGCTTCCTGCTCAAAGCGTTGACGTGCTTTTTTCAGGGCAGAGGGATCTTGAACCTTAGGACAGAGCTGTTTAATCACACAGCGAGGTCTTCCCGGCAGCTGCATATCTCGCGCTATATATGTGACTCCAAAGCCACCGCGTCCCAGCACCCGTCCGATCGCATATCGATCGTGTAACAGATCATCAGAACGTTGTTCTGGACTCGCCTCATGCCTTGAAGAATTCACAGGTAACGTCATGCTGGATAAGCGCCAATCTCGAAGGACTTCGGTAAGAGTTCTAACCTATTGTCTCTCTGTGTTCTTCTAGTTTAGGGGCGCTCGCTCCGGATCACGCTAAATCTTTAAACTCGGCTCATGCCCAAAAGTCAGTTACGTCATATCCCAATTCTGCTAACATCTGCCGTAAGAGCGGTAAGCTCAATCCAATCACGTTGGTATGACAGCCTTCTAGTTTTTCGACAAATAAGCCGCCTCGTCCTTCTAAGGCAAAACAGCCGGCACAATTCATCGGTTCTTGAGTGGCAACATAGGCTTCAATTTGGCAATCGCTAATGTCTGCAAAATAAACCTGCGTCACCTGCGTTCTGACGAGCGGTGGATAAGGCATCAATGCGCCTTGCTCCGTTGTGTAAGGCTGCAAAAATGCATGTCCTGTAAACAATTCGCCCACATTGCCGCGCATCATTTTCCAGCGCGCGATCGCCTCGTCAGGGTCTTTCGGCTTGCCGTGAATTTCACCGTGAATCGCCAAAACTGAATCACAGCCAAGAATCAATCCTGGATGCGTAGAGAAAAAACCAGGCGGTAATTCAGCCTGACGATCGAACAAATCGCGCATCGTCGATCGCGCCTTCCCTTCAGCCAAAACCTGCACGAGTTGTCCGGGGTCGGTAATTTGAATTTGCGACTCGTCAAAATCGCTCGGGTAAACCATGACAGGAATCCCAGCCATCGCTAAAAGTCGCTTTCGAGCCGGAGAAGCAGACGCAAGCACAAAGGGAACAGGCATCGATCTAATCTACCTTGAAGGACTTCACAGATTTGGTCAGCAGCGGAGCCATTTTCTCCCAACGCGTCTCAGAGGTAGACGCATTCATGGTGTAGAGCTTGCCCCGATAGACGATCGCACTTGCCAAATTATGACGCTGCTCTTGATTCGGCAACGTGACCAAATATTCCAACAGGTAATAGGTGCGATCGGCAATCTGACGCTCCTCAGCGCTAATCAATTCAGCCTTGCGACCTGAATCAGGGGGAGCGATCGCGCTTTTGCCCAACTGATATCCCACGTCTGAAGGTGTGCCCAAATCCGACAGCTTCTTCTTACCGGGAACGGGGTTGATCACCATACTGATATTCTCGGTCTGCTCGATAATGTCATGAAACACCACATCAGGACCGTTTGCGACCTTGACCGAAAGCCAACCGTTGGGATAGAGGAAGCGATAGCCGTCGGTGCTATCCACAAAACTATTCAGCCCACCCACGCCAGACACACAGCCCTGCAAACCCAGTGCCAGCAGCATCAGCAAAACGGCAACGACTCGTTTGAAATTCTTCAACATACATCCAATCAATTAACGCAGGGCAAAACAATGAGATCTATTGTCCCACTTCCCTCATAAAAATCTGCGCTGAATTGCGATCAAATTTGTCAAAATGGAGCAGCACTGTGCGAGAAGTCCGCTAGACTGTAATGCTGTCTGGGAAAATTTTGATTTCAGCAATTGTATCGGTTGCAACTTCCCGCAACTCTACGGAGGCAGGAATCGGACTTCGCCCACAGAATTTGCTAGGTGCGTTGCCAGACTTCACCCGCGAATTCGTCATAAATTCTCGGTACAATGCTGGCAATTCGTAATTTACCATGCGTGATTCGTAGTTAGGAGCAGTGAATGATGGAATGAAGCATTCTCAAATTCTGGGTCTTTCAGCCTTGAAGAAATAAGGTTGCTTCAGACAAATCGTGTAGTGTGACTAGCTAAATTTAAAGGAATGAGTGTCTCCGTGAATGTAATGCAGTTGAATAGCCCACCTGCTCCGCCAACTCCCCCAACTCCGATTATTCTCGATGGTCTGCCCGATCCACCCGTTGCCGATGGCGTTTGCCCCCGTCGCACCCGGATGCAGATCGATTTGTTATTGCTCGCGATCGAGGCGTTAGATCTCACTGGATCAGAGGCAATCTTGGCGGTTGCAAACGATTTTGACCTGCGCGGAGTCCTCAAAAATCGAGTGGCGCTGTGGCGGATGCGATCGACGAATCCATTCCGTCGCTATGCTCAACGTCGCCCTTTAACGTTAGTTGAAGCCAAAGCGTTAGTCCTGATCACTTGCTATTTGGCACGTCGTTTAACCGTGTTGATTCGGCAATTGCTTTTGGCATATCAGCAGTTGAGTGAAAAGAATCTGTCTCCCGATCATCATTTTCGACTCTCAGAGTATCTAGAGCGATTTCGGGCGCATTATCGCAGCCGGATGAATTCCAAGCGGGCGGGAGTTTTGGCGTATAGTTCAGATGAAAAACTGAACGAATTGGCGCTGGATTTGTTAGAGCAATTGCTGTTTTGTACGGGGACTTCCGGTGTACAACGGCTGTGGATTAGTTTGTTTGACGGAGAAGTGCAATGACGAATGCAATGACGCTACAACGGCAATACAGTTTGCCGAATTGCACTTTGATTTTGGAAGGGCTATCTGATCCAACTGCCACTGGACAAGCCGATATTCGTCCGGTCATGTCGCTTTTAATCAATGCAGAATGTCATCTGCCTGGGCAAGAAACGCCTCTCAAGGGCGGGCGTGAATTCTTTGAAAGCCTGGTCACAGCAGTGAGTTTGTATGCTCAAGAGTTTCTCAGTGGCGTTCATTTACCGCGTCATACGTATAGCGATCGTCCTTCTTTCGTGACCTTAGAGCGTCTCGATCGGTCTCATCACCGCCTCAGTGTCGGAAAAGATCCGAATAATCCGGCGAGTGAAGAACGCTCTGCGGATTTGACCACGGTGCAATTATTTGATCTCGTTGAAGCGATCGATCAATTTGTGGCAGATACGCAGACTCTGCCGTTTTGGTCACTAAATCTTTCTCCTGTACCGAAACGCTATGCTCGCTCTGGCGAACCGCTTGCAAAACAAGTCGTTCCGGCTTCGATTGGGGTTTCTGGTTTAGCATTGGCAGCGGTTGCCTTTTTCTCTCTGCCCACAATGCGGGTGAAAACTCCGGAATGTTTGAGTCCGGGTGCGCCCGATTGTCCGGCTGCGATTGCTAAAAATTCTCCGAGTCCGAGTCCGAGTCCATCGATTAGCCCGAGTCCTACGCCTTCTCCAACGGCTGCGGCAAGTCCCGATCTGACCCAACTGGAAACGGCGCTGAATGCTGCCCCTGCGATTACCGATGTGGCGGAGTTGAAAACATTAGGCGATCGCGTCACTGAGCAGATTCGCGGTAAATGGACGACTCAGCCTGCGGTGACTGAAGAGTTAGCCTATCGAATTGGCGTTGCCAGAAATGGCGATATTGTCGGCTTTAAAGCTGAAACGCCAGTTGCATTAGAAAAAGCAAGACAACAAACACCGCTCTTGGATTTGCTCTATCTTCCACCTGGAGGAAGTACGCCGAATTCTGAGCCACTGGCACAGTACCGAGTGGTTTTCAAACCACAAGGCAATCTTGAAGTGACTCCTGCGAATGCTGCTTCAGCCGTTCCGAGTGCAACGGTTGCGGCATCCCCCAGTCCAGATGCAACGGTTACCGCATCGCCTAGCCCAACTGCGACGGTTGCGGCATCCCCCAGTCCAACCGCTGCTGCCACGCCTGCGACCGAATTGACTGATGCTGAGACTTTAGAGAATTTGCAACCAAAGCTCTATGATGCGATCGACAAAAGTTGGCAAGGCAGACCACCGTTTGACAAAGATTTAGTCTACCGAGTCCGCATCAAACCGGATGGCACGATCGTGGGATTCCAACCCGATAATCCTCCTGCAAACGAGTTTGTGAAGAGCACACCCTTGCCGCAATTAAGTAAGCAGATCGATCCAAATGCACCTGCCGAGTCAGCAGCCTCATTTAAGGTGGTGTTCAAACCCAGTGGTGTGCTGCAAATTAATCCTTGGTATGGAGTTGTGAGGAAGAAATAGAGCCTGTCAATTCTTTGCAAAATCTAAACTCAGTCCGGGTCGTTGCTCAAGTGCGATACCATCAAGGAACTCTAAGCGTTAGCTAGAACACAATTTCATGGAGCAAGACTCACTACCAACAGAGGTTATTCTGACCCATCCGCGTCGCTCTCTTGGCAATGTCCAGTTAGACTGGTCGCCCCAGCCCGGAGCCTATCTTGACTTGGAGGGTCAGACTTATGCCGTTTTAGAACGCCGTCATCGCTACCAACTCAACTTAGGGCGCTATCGACTCCATAAAGTCGCGCTCTATGTCCAAACAGCTCAACGCCCACTCGAGCGATCATTCGTCGATGGGCGTTGGTTTTTGGGAGATGCGAGTTGTGAATTTAATGCGCGATCGGAGTTAGTCCGATGTGCTGTCAATCCAGATGGTCCTTGCGAAGGGTGCCGTCACTATAGTCCGTTGGATTAAGGTTTTGTGACACTCCATTGCGTAATCGGTGACATGGCTTTCCAGCCTAGAAATTTCCCGATCGCTTCTGCTCTTTGAACCGCAATGCGAGTGAGTTCTCCCCCGAGTTGACTTTGGCAATAGAATAGTTTGGCTTCTGTTTCGACGGTGACTGCATTTGCCACGAGTCGTCCTCCAGATCGCAGCGATCGCCAACAGGTTTCCACAACATCCGGGACAGTTAATCCGCCTCCAATAAAAATTGTGTCGGGTTCGGGTAAATCTTGAAGTGCGATCGGCGCTTTGCCCGCAACGATCTTTAAATTGGGAACGCCGAGGGTATTGGCATTTTGGGCGATGAGTTTGAGGCGATCAGCGTTGGATTCGATTGCGATCGCGCGGCATCTGCGATCGGATCGCATCCATTCGATTGCGATAGAGCCACACCCTGCGCCGACATCCCAGAGCAATTGTCCTGGATGCGGAGCCAGGGTGGATAAAGTCACTGCTCGAATTTCGCGCTTTGTCAGTTGCCCGTCGTGGATATAAGCCGAGTCAGGAAGACCTGGAATTCGTGCAGGTAAGGGAGTAGAAGCACAAGTAATGGCGATCGTATTTAAGTCAGCGAGATGCTCGAAGTCTCCTCGAACAATTCGTTCTTGAGTGCCGCCTAGGTGTTCTAGAACAACGATTTCGCTGTCGTCTAAACCGCGTTGCTTGAGGAGATGCTGAACAATTGCAGGGGTTTGTCGATCGGCACTTAACACGAGAATTTTTGCGCCTGGATACAATACAGCATTCAGCAAAGCTGGATCGCGCCCACAAAGGCTCAGCGTTTCGACTTCTTGGAGTGACCAGCCTAAGCGCGCACAGGCGAGGCTAAAGGCTGAAGGCGCGGGTACGATCGTTATTTCTGCAAGGTCAACGTGACGGGCTAAGGTTGAACCAATTCCGTAGCACATCGGATCGCCGCTTGCGAGGACGCAGACGGATTGTCCTCGGTAAGTGAGAAGTTTTTGAATCGAATGATCGATTGGGGAAGTCCAGTGGATTTTGAGGCGTGAATCCGCTGGCAACATGGCTAAATGTCGATCGCCCCCGAAAATAATTTCGGCGCGATCGATGAGTGTTCGACTCACTGGCGAAATTCCGTCGATTCCATCGTCGCCAATTCCAACGATCGAGAGCCACTTGTCCATACCCTATCCTGATTTGAGCAATCCTGATATGATATGAGGAGAACTTCTCGGATGACTAGCTCAATGGTAGAGCATCGGACTCTTAATCCGCTGGTTCTGGGTTCGAGTCCCAGGTCATCCATCAATTTTAGGCTTCAAAAAAATATTTCAAAAGTGCGCGGATGCAGTGCTAAGTGATTCAACCAATCACACCAATTGCGATCGTGGCCAGTATCAATGCCCAAGCAAGTGTCGAGTGCATTCTTCCATCATTCACCTCTCATCTCACTGACTGCTCAGAACTGTTCTAAATCTGCTCTAGAGAACTAACTACAGATTGTTGATGTTCCAGGAGAGATAGAAATGAAATGAGAAATGCATAAGATCAAAAACAGAGTCGTAGGGACCAGTACAGCCTCTAGACAAAAGGAGAACCCTATGAACACAAGGAATCTGCTCTCTGGACTTGCACTGTTTGCTCTACCGATGGCGCTTGGGTTAGCTATGCCCTCACTTGCTGTGCCGAACAACGGTGGAAGTGGAACGAAGATGGACGAGTTAAAGAAAGGTGGATATACCTGTGAAAGAGTGTCAGTCAACTTCATTGAATGTACAAAGGATGGCAGTCCTACGTATTGGTGTACAGACAATGGGGAATGCCAACAGCAAGCTAGAAGGCATGTAACATTTCCTGGTCAGTTACCAGGAGCAGCAGATCCAGGAAGACCAACTGTAGTCATTGAGGCTCAACCGATTCTTTCTCCGTCCAACCTTGGAGTTAGAAACGGTGCTCAATTTTAAGACTCTGCGGACAAAGACTTTGCACATATATCCCTTTGTCCGCAGAGTCTTTGTCAAACACCTGTAACAACTTGGGAATGGAGTACGCATTGGTATTGCTTGGAGTTAGTCAGATGTTGAGGAGTTTGCCTCAATCGTTGGCTGCAATGTTTTATTTCAAAAGTGCGTCGCGGCTCAGCGATCGATGAACTAGCATTGGCGGACGCAGGCACAAGTAAACCAACGCACCCAGTAGAGGAATCCAAGCAATCCGAGATAGCTGAGAATCCGCTGTCAATCCGCGTCGTGCCATGTCATCCTCTAGCAACGTCGGATAGGGAAATAGAAGACAAAATAACCCATTTGCGAGCGTCATCCCATGCACAAATCGATTCGTCATAAACTCTTGGGCAAATCCAGTCCAATCTCCCCAAGCGATCGCATAAACAACTAAAACGATAGTGCTAATGGTGAGAATGATGCCTGTTTTCTGAGCATCGAGAATCGCAATCCAGGAATCTTTCTCACCCTCAAATGATTGATTGGGCTGACGTAGTGCTAAGTATGGGATGAGACCAATCACGCCAGTCGAGATCGCGGCTAGCATAAATGCCCAGGCAGGTATCGATTGCATTCTGCCATCTGCAAAGATCAAGCAACTGTAAATCAAGAGCCAGATCCCAACCAGACTAAACAGTGCAATCAGAACTGGATTAATCGACAACAATTGTCCTGAGAGTAACGGTTGAAACGTATCGACTGCAATCGGTGGGGCAAAGAAGAGGACGTAAACAATAAACCCCACCCAAATCAACCAAAGAACTTGCGATCGTGCCATGATTTAACCCTCATCCCAATATGCTTGATTGTTGAGATTGAGAGTGGTCAAATCCACCCTCTAAAGGCAGATTGAACCTAGCTGATGTGCGCTTCGATCGTGCCTTCCGCTTCTAGTACGATCGCTTTTAGTTGCTCCAAGGTTTTCACATCTGCACTTTGCCACAAGCCTCGTTGATTCGCTTCTAGTAATCGTTCTGCCATGTCTCGCAGTGCCCAAGGATTCTTAGATTGAATAAAATCCTGAACCTGTTGATCAAACAGATATGCTTCAGCAACTCCTTGGTACATATAGTCTTCAACACAGTGAGTTGTTGCATCATAGGCGAATAGAAAGTCGATCGTAGCAGCTAGCTCAAACGCTCCTTTGTAACCGTGCCGCATTGCTCCAGCGATCCATTTAGGATTAATGACTCGCGATCGATAGACTCTTGCAATTTGTTGTTTGAGCGATCGTATCTTCGGATTTTCTGGGAGTGAATGATCGCCGAAGTAAGTTGTTGGGTTCTTTCCTTGGCTTGTCCGAACTGCCGCTGTCAGTCCACCTTGGAACTGATAGTAATCGTCGGAATCGAGTAAATCATGCTCTTGATTGTCCTGATTTTGTAGAACAATTTGCATGGAATTCAATCGATTTTGGAACGCTTCGGGAGCAGATTGGGCAACACTAGAACTCATATAGGCGTAACTACTCCAGTTAATATAAGCTCGTGCTAAATCTTCTTCGGTTTCCCAATTCTGAGATTCAATCAATCCTTGCAAGCCTGCCCCGTATGCGCCTGGTTTTGAGCCGAAGATGCGATGTCGCGATCGTCGATCTGCCTGCTCAGGCGTTAGACCTGTTGCTTCCCACGTTTGCGTCTCTTCTTTGACCTGAGCCGCGAGTGGATTTTGATCAGCGGGTTCATCGAGTTGAGCGATCGCAGCAACAGCTTGATCAAATAAATCAATCAAATTCGGAAATGCATCACGGAAAAAACCTGAAATTCGCAACGTGACATCGACCCGGGGGCGACCGAGAAACGAGAGCGGTAAAATTTCAAAATCGACGACTCGCCGAGAAACACCATCCCAAATTGGTTGAACGCCAAGCAATGCGAGAGCTTCTGCAATGTCATCGCCGCCCGTTCGCATTGTAGATGTTCCCCAGATCGACAACCCAAGGGTACGAGGATATTCGCCGTTCTCTTGGGTGTAGCGTTCCACGATCGCTTCTGCTGCTTTTCGCCCGACTTGCCAAGCACTTTCAGTTGGAATTGCTCGAATATCAACCGAGTAAAAATTGCGTCCGGTTGGTAAAACTTCAGGTCGTCCGCGGGTCGGTGCGCCAGAAGGAGCAGCCGGAACATAGCCCCCATTCAACCCATGTAAGAGATAGCCAATCTCTTGATGCGTATTTTGCAGAGCCGGAAGCAGAAAGCTTTGAATCCACTTAAGTTCTGCCGTGTAAATATGTCCTTCTGCAAGGTCATTTTCGAGTAAGCGATCGACTAAGCGAATTGCCTCAAGCTCGATTGCTTCGATCGCGTCTCCAGCATTTTGATAGCCTGGAACTGCATCACTTGGATCAGCAGTGAGTGGATCAAAATCTAAGTTCCAATCTTCTGCGATCGCACGAGTCAATCCCATCCGATTGGCTTGAGGATGACGCGCGATCGCAATGATCAAATCTCTCAACTGCCGATTCTCTGGGCATTTCCCAAAAATATGTAGTCCGTCTCGAATCTGAGCTTCTTTTAACTCACAGAGATAGCGATCAGTATTCGTAATCAGATCAGAATCGCCTGCTAGCTCGTTTTGAAGATTGTCTTGTTCTACTAAGTTGACAATGCGATCGCGAACTAGCTCTAATCGCGAAGGATTGAGATCTTGAGCTTCGTAGTACTCATCAATTAAAGCTTCTAATTTTTGCAAATCCCCATAAAGCTCTGCACGGGTCATTGGGGGAGTCAGATGATCTAAAATCACAGCTTGAGCGCGACGTTTTGCTTGAGAGCCTTCGCCTGGATCATTGACAATAAAGGGATAGAGGTGAGGTAAAGCCGCGATCGCAGTTTCAGGAAAGCAATTTTCAGATAGTGCAACACTTTTACCTGGTAGCCATTCTAAATTTCCATGCTTGCCGACATGAACGATCGCTTGTGCTCCAAAGCTCTGGCGCACCCAATAGTAGAAAGCTAGATAAGCATGAGTCGGCTCTAAATCCGGAGCATGATAGTTCAAAGAAGGATCGAGATCATAGCCTCGCGCAGGCTGAATGCCTACAAATACATTTCCAAGTCGAATGCCCGGAATCGGAAATGATTCGGTTGCAGCATTCCAGCGATTCAAAACAGATTGCTGAATCGATGCAGGCAAGGTTGAAAAGTAAGCTGTGTATTCTGCTAGAGGTAATGCTTGATGAATGGTGCGTAGCTCTCTTGCTTCTGGATCATTCGTTACGCCTGTGGTTAGCAACTTTACTAGCTCGTCTCCAGTTTCAGGAATGTTTTCAACATAATATCCCTCATTCTGTAAAGCTTTGAGGATTTCAATACAGCTTGCTGGCGTATCGAGTCCCACACCATTTGCTAAACGTCCATCTCGGCTAGGATAGTTTGCCAAAATCAGCGCAATTTTACGATCGCATTTTTCACTCCGTCGCAAGTTCACCCAATTCTGTGCTAGATCTGCGACAAACTCTACTCGATCGCGAACTGCTTGATAAGTGACTACTTCAGTCTGCAATTCTGGATGCCACGACTGTACCGATTTAAACGAAATTGCTCGACTAATAATTCGTCCATCGACTTCAGGTAACGCAACATTGATCGCAGTATCACGTGGCGAAAGTCCTCGTAATTGATCATTCCATTGTTCAACACTGCCACTACTTAAAATCACTTGTAGCACTGGAATATCTAAAGCTTGCCAAAGTCCCGGCACCGTTGAAGAAGGCGACGCGATCGAGAAACTGGTTGTATTCAGCAACAGATCAATCGCTGGTTGCTCTTTCGGCTGAAAGTAACTCAACAATTCACTCTGAATATCTGGATCGCGTAGCGAAGAAACAAAGACGGGAACCGGGCAAAGATCGCGATCGCATAATGCTTTCGACAATTCATCAATTACCGTCGTGTTACCCGATGAATAATGCGCCCGATAGAATAAAATTCCTACCTTGCGCCGACTACATACGGAGCGATACGGGCAGCTTTCTCCCGCCCGATACAATCCCACACGCGGCACAGGCTGAGGCTCAGCAACCGAAGAATTGAGATCAAAATCCAAATAACGCTGCGCCAAAAGCTGAATCACATTGCGATAGTTTTCAACGCCTCCCTCATTGAAATAGCGCCAAACCCGTTCCACTTGAGTAAATGGAACCGTCGAATGGCTCATCAACTCTAAATCCGGTCGATCGTCTCCGGGCAAGACAATCAATGTTGCCCCCGACTGCCGCACAGTTTCACGCACGACTTCTAGTCCATACGACCAATACGATCGTCCTCCAATAATTCGCAGCACAATCACTTTTGCCTGCTCTAAAACTTCTTCGGCATAAGTATCGATCGTCAATTGCTGCTGAAGCTGTAACAAATTCACGCCTCTGACTTCGGGAAACGGAGTCGGCAACTGCGAAATTGCCCCTGCTAAAGTCTGAATATCCGTATCCGCTGCCGTCATGATGACGATCGGCGCGGGAGTCTGTTCTATGAAGACAACCCCTTCTAGATCAGGAGTCCAACCGCCAGGAGTTGCAGCAATCCGATGCATAAAAATCACACAGTATTATCAGCTTTTCACTCTATCGTGACTCCTTCAGCTTTGCCATCTCTGCCTCTTGAAAGATGGGCAGATATTAAGACTTATATAGAATTGCAGAGATATACCTTTGCCTAATAAACTAGAGCGTTACAAATTCCAGTGCATTCAAATTCAGATTAATAATAAAAGAAAGGCTCATAGAGATCGCGGCATTCTTTTTTGGATGCGATCTCTCCTTTACCACCCTCTGCGCCCGCTCCCCGGATATGACAAGCTCCCGAACTCATTCTGTCGGTCAACTCCTGTCTTGGGCAATATTTCACCAAGTAGTAGATCTGCTACAAGCTACAGTTGGAACAGATGCGATCGTTCTGACTGAAAATCAGGCTCCCAAACGGTTTTTCCTGGCAGCTTCACCGAGCTTTAGTGCACTCATTCAAGCTGATGCGATCGATGCCGATTACTGTCAGTTGCATCTCACGTTCTCGCCTGACCAAATTTCGGCTTTTTTAGAAGAAATCAATTATGCTTTGCCGTTCCTGCTGCAAGAAAATCAAAGCGATCATCAAAGCGAATTCACCTTAAATCTGATTAAACTTTTTGCTCACTCTGCGCACCCTTCAATTCAGCATCAAGTTGAACAAGAACGCTTGATCAATCAAGTCACGACCCTGATTCGCCACAGTTTAAATCTGCCCGTGATCTTAGAAACGGCAGTGCATCAAGTACGTGAGTTTCTCGAAGCCGATCGCGTGATCATTTACCAGTTCAATTTTCCGGCACCTTCTTGCCTGATCGATGGCGAAGTTCTCACAGCCGATCCGACTGTGCCAAATCTGGATGGCATTACTTATGAAGCGCGTAGCAGCGATAGAATTCCGTCTATTCTCAATTTGATGAATGAGTACAGTGCAGCGAGCCTGAAGCACTTGCAAAAACGCCACAGCGATTCTGTAACTTGGGCAGCCAACAGCACAAAATCCAAGAGTTCAACGGTCGCGTCTTTACTCGATGAGCCTACTGCCATTTCAATTCAAGCTGAACTTGTCACGCCGATCATGGTTCAAGAGGAACTCTGGGGACTGCTAATCGTGCATCAATGTCAGCATCCGCGACAATGGCTGGAGCGCGAAAAAATTCTGCTCCAGCGAATCGCTGAACATTTAGCGATCGCAATTTATCAATCCAAACTCTACAGCGAACTGCAACAGCAAAAAAATACCTTAGAGCAGCAAATTATCGATCGCACTCAAGAACTGCGAGACACATTAATTGCAGCCGAATCGGCTAGCCTTGCCAAGTCCGAATTTCTCTCGACGATGAGCCATGAGCTTCGCACCCCGCTGACGACAATTTTGGGAATGGCAGCCACGCTGATTCGCGCGTTCCAAGATACCAACTACATTCTCACGCCTCAAAAACAAATTGAATACTTACAAATCATTCAAGAACGAGGCGAACACCTGCTGGCTTTGATCAATGATTTGCTAGATCTCTCGGAAGTTGAAGCCGGAAAAATGATTCTGGAATGCAAAGAGGTTTCTCTATCAAAATTGGCTCAACAGTCGATCCAACTGGTGCAGGGAAAAGCCGATGCGAAACAAGTCGCATTGTCGCTCGAACTGTTACCGCCAGGAGAGCGAACATCCCGTGATTTTCGATTTCAAGCTGACCCGCTGCGGGTGCAACAAATCTGCCTCAATCTGCTAAGTAATGCCATCAAATTCACACCAGAGAAGGGACAAGTGACCATGCGTGTGCGAGTGAGTAGCACTACAGCGATTCTGCAAGTCGAGGACACAGGCATTGGAATTCCTGCTGAGCAGCGATCGCTGCTGTTTCAAAAATTTAAACAATTGGATGCATCCTACCATCGCAAATATGAAGGGACAGGATTAGGACTGGCATTGACCAAGCAATTAGTGGAACTGCATGGGGGTACGATCGAGGTAGACTCGAAAGTCGGGGTGGGATCAAAATTTACCGTCTTTTTACCTTTGCCAAGAGCTTGAATATTTGTTTTGAAGCTAAAATTTTGAAATGTCAACCCCCTTTGTTGTGAAATTTCAAAGTCACGAAGCTGCGATCGCGACCGTGCAATCATTGCAGGAGATGAAAGCAGCGATCGCTGATATGTCTATCTCTGTCAATTGTCCAGTGCTGGTGGTGATTGGCGGAGCCAGTAAGATTAGTGCTGCTGATTATGAACTGATACAGCAACTGTTTGTAAAAGTTCTTGCCCCGATCGCTCAAAAATGGCAAGCAGCGATCGTCGATGGTGGAACGGATACGGGTGTCATGCAGTTAATGGGTCGAGCACGGCAGCAGATTCAAGGAACATTTCCGCTGATTGGCATCTCTCCAGTTGGGCTGGTGACTTTGCCAGGTCAAGCAATTGACTCAGAACAGGCTGCACCCTTAGAGCCACATCATTCTCATTTCCTACTCGTTCCAGGATCAAATTGGGGCGATGAATCATCCTGGTTAGCAGCAGCAGCATCCGAGATTGCGCAGTCGGCACCCTCTGTGACGGTTTTGTTAAATGGCGGCGAGATCACTTGGGAAGATGCTTTGCAAAATGTCACGGTTCAGCAGCGACCTTTGATTGTGATTTCAGGCAGTGGACGTGCAGCGGATTTGATTACGGCAGGCTTGCGAGGAGAACCAACTGACGATCGCGCGATTCCTTTAATCGACTCGGGACGAGTTCAAGCGATCGAGCTAACCGACTTAAACCAATTGGGCAAGACGATCGAGGCGATGTTTGCCGCTAATCCCGTTGACGCAGGATAAATTCCGCAATTGCTAAATCCATTGGCGTTGTGACTTTCAAATTCGTCTCTTCTCCTGGAAGAATTTGCACAGGCAGTTGACACTGTTCAAATAACGCTGCATCGTCTGTGACTTCCCAGCCTTGAGTGCGTCCTTCTAAATGACATTTTTTCAACAAGGGCACCGAAAATCCTTGCGGAGTTTGGGCTGCCCACAATTGTGATCGCTCTGGAGTCGAGGCGACTAGACCCTCTGAGACGACTTTAATCGTGTCTTTGACAGGAATTGCCGCAACCAATCCATCACAGGTTTGCAGGGCTTCTGTACAGCGATCGAATAGTTCTGGAGTCGCTAAACAGCGTGCGCCATCGTGAATGAGCACCTGTTCTGCTTCGGGCGGCAGGGCTTGAAGTCCGTTGTAAACCGATTCTTGGCGAGTTGTGCCGCCTTGAATAAAGTGGACAGGTTTAGTCAACTTCAGAGATGTCACGATTTCTTTAAAGTCATCCCAATCGAACGGCTGTCCGATAATGCCAATCCACTCGATTGTCTGAGATGCTTCTGCGGCAAGCAGTGTCCAAGCCAGAATCGGCTTTCCCAAAAGATCAAGCAGTAATTTGTTGCGGGGAGCTTTGTTCTGGCGTTGCCACGCGCTGCCCATGCGCTGCCCTGAACCTGCCGCAGGAATTAATAAATACACGTTCTCTCAATCCAAGTACACTGACAAAAATAAGGCGATCGTGCCCTCTATCTGCTCACGCCTGCTCGCTTACAGGCAAGTCAAATCAAGACAAAAAATTGATTTGCTGTTGTCAGTTTATCAGCCTAGCGACAGCCTAAACTCACCCGAGTATCAGTGTTCGTCAAGGTATTCGAGCCGCCTGCTGTCTGACACAGTTGAGCGACAGTGTCCGGATCGAGTCTTGCACCCGAAAAATCAGCATTCGCGATCGTTGTACTTGTAAAACTAACTCCGCGCAAATCAGCATTTCTAAACACCGCATTGGTCAAATCGCTCGAATCAAACCTGACTCCTGCGAGTTGAGCATTATCTAATCGAGCATTTCTGAGATACACCCCAACCAACGGCTGATTCGTGAAGTTCGCACCTGTCAAATCTGCTCCACCAAAGAATGTGTTGCCTAACGTTGCGCCTTGAAACACTGCGCCTACTAATCGAGCCGATCCAAAATCCGTATTCAGCAGATACGCATTTGTAAAATTTGCTTGGGCGAGAATCGCTCGGCTCAAAGAAGCCCGACTAATATCGGCTCCTGTGAAATTCACTCCTGAAAAGTCACTAATTCGGCGCTCACTCGATCGTGCATTCACGATCAGTTCCCCGGCTTGAATCCCGCTGAGATTTGCTCCACTGAGATTAGTGCCTCTAAAATCTGTGCCAAACAATGAGGTATTAATCAGCTTTGCATTACTGAGATCGAGGTTTGCCAAACTCGTGTTTGTGAGATCGCAACCGTAACAGGTCTTGGTCGATCGAAATTCTTGAAGTTGCTGCGAATTTTCTGCCCGCGCTGAGACTGCCAATAAATTCGTCAAAACTGCGATCGTCAACCAGCTTTTTTTCATCACGTTCTTTCCAATCCAAAAATCTAAAATCCTTTGCGTAGATCTAGCTAGACCTTATCAAAACTTTAACGAGAGTTCATCAGTAACACCGTAGAGCGAATCAGACTCAGAGTGAACACTGGCGGTGATCCCCCTTGGTGAGAAGCTATGTTCCAAGACTCATCGATCGAAGAAATGCCTATTGTGTTGGATCGCCTTCCTGATTCAGTCTCCGATTTGTTTCAAGATGCTGGAGTTTGGTTTGATCCAGTAGACTACCCGCTACGTGAAGGAGATCCGGATTGCGATCGCATCTCTCCATCTCTTAAGAAAACAGTACAATCCGATTTCACCACTAGAAAAGCCACTTTACATGCTCTGCAAACTTTGAATCCTGGCAATGCTTTGCGACGTATTGCGCTACATCCTGATGGGAAAACACTTTTAAGCGTTGGTTCTCTTACCCGTACTAGCCCATCTGAACTCACGAATACGGTGCAGATTTGGAATTGGCGCACGGGTCAGCGGCTCTTTTCCTTGCAAGGACATACCGCTCCAATTACCGCAATGGCGCTGAGCCAGGATGGCAAGACTTTAGTCACCGGAAGCCAGGATTGCACGATCAAGGTTTGGCAAGTTGCCACCGGGGAAGAACTAACGACGCTCAAAGGTCATCACAGCCCAATTACCGCGATCGCCATTAGTGCAGACGGGCAGATGGTGGTCAGTAGTGGTTGCAATCAGTATGAGTGGCTAGGTCGTCGCGCGGATCTGACGGTACGCGATCGCAGCTTACGCATCTGGAACCTGCCTCAAGGCGAAAATACTCACATCTTGCCTTGTCTGACTGATGTTCCGATTCTTGCGGTCGCCATGAGTGGAAAAGGCTTGCTCAAGATCGAACAGCGCCCCGAAGCCATTAGCTTAAAGACGGGCGAAGCTCGCTTTAGCTTAAATTGGCTCACACCGTATGAGCAATGGCTCGACATGACTCCAGATTGGCAACGTGTTGCAACGATCGTGGGTCGGCAGGTCTGGATCCGCAAAGTGGCAACGGGTGAGATCCGCTGTCGAATTCAGCTTGACCCAGCCGATGGCGCGCCACATGTCGCTGCGCTCAGCCCCAATGGTCAATGGTTTGTCGCAGGCTATCAGCGAGTTGATATCCATCCGAAACACCGAAATTATGCGCGTCGCCAGAATCTTTTGAGAATTTGGGATGCAGAGACGGGGCAATTGTTAAATAGCCTTGGGCAAGCAGATTTAGGTCAAGGACTGTGGCAAGCTGTCCAATTTAGTCAAAACAGTCGCTACTTAGTGACCAGCGTTGAGAGTGGGTTAAAAGTTTGGCAATGCGATCGCTAAAAACGACAGTTTCGACTGCGCTCAACGCTCTAGATCCTGGATCTTTGGGAGTTGAGTGCAGCCGAATCCGAACCTAAATAATCTTCTCTAATCCATAGACTAAAGATTTCAACGAAATCACTTTCCGAATCGAGAGCAACACTCCAGGCATGTAGCAAGTGCGATCGGTTGCGTCATGCCGCAAGGTATAAATTTGCCCCGCTGCACCGAAGATGATTTCTTGATGCGCGACTAGTCCAGGGAGGCGAATGCTGTGAATGCGAATGCCTTCTTCTGCCTGAGCGCCTCTTGCTCCTGTGATCTTTTCGGTTTCATGCACAAGCGGCTCATTGTAAGTCTTACCCAGTTCTGCTAGCATCTGCGCCGTTTGAACTGCTGTTCCGCTCGGTGCATCTGCTTTTTGATTATGATGAAGTTCAATAATTTCAACATGATCGAAATACTGG
This sequence comes from Leptolyngbya sp. UWPOB_LEPTO1, assembly GCF_017302695.1. Classification (NCBI taxonomy): domain Bacteria; kingdom Bacillati; phylum Cyanobacteriota; class Cyanophyceae; order Leptolyngbyales; family Leptolyngbyaceae; genus Leptolyngbya; species Leptolyngbya sp. UWPOB_LEPTO1. The sequence goes on from NZ_JAFLCJ010000008.1 coordinate 189,565, forward strand.
GAGGCTTGAATTGCAGCTTGCTGCATCAGCACAACCCCGATCGAGAAATTGGGCACGATCAAACAGCCCGTACTTGCCTTATCTGCAAATTCTGCTAATTCTTGAATCTGTCCCGCACTCAGTCCGGTGGTTCCGACAACAGGACGCACCCCATACGCGATCGCGGATCTGACATTGTTATACACAGCATCGGGGTGAGTCACATCCACGACGACTCCCAACTCTTTTTCTTGAGAGAGCATTGCCATCATCGATTCATATTCGTTGGTCACGGGGACTTCCAATGCTCCGCAACCAATGACTTCACCGATATCTTCTCCGAGATATTTGGGATTTTTCGCCAGTGCGCCGATTAAATTCATATCCGGCGACTGCGAGACGGCTTTAATAATTTCCCGCCCCATTTTTCCGGTCGCTCCATTGACGACCACTGGAATCCGACCCGCCATATGATGTTCCCAAACTCAGCTTTCTTATCTTAAGGGGCGATTCTGCCAACCCGCTAAACAATTCTTCTGGTTGACACAGAATCCGCATGCGGATTTTATAGGGCAGTTGCATCGATCTCAGCTTGAGTCGATCGCCGATTTGCCAGAAAGGACTGTACGGTTTGAACTCCTGCCCACACTGCAATTCCGCCGAAGATACCTGCAACTGTATTCACCCAGGGATTCTCGGTATGTCCGACAGTACTGACGATATGGATAAGGATCATGTGGAACAGATAGATATAGTAGGTTGCGGCTCCAACAGTTTGGAGTGGCGATTTGATGAATTGAGGAATTGGAACGGTAGGAATCCAGAGCAGTAATGTGCCTCCGAGCACCATCCACACGGCATAGGTGTAACTGATATAGGCATAGCTCAGACGAGTTAAGATTGGAACCAGTGCCCAGAGTAGACTTGTTGAGACTGCTTTTTGTTGTTTGGTGTGAGCGAACTGAATGATCCAACCCATCGAGAACATCCAAAGTAGCATGTGGGGCAGTCGGTCATACAAGTGAGCAGTATTCCAAACCGCGCCTACTCCAAGCTTGGCAATAATTCCGATAACTAGGGTCGCTAATCCAAATTCCCAAGGAGAGACTCGTGCAAATTGTCGCAGAGGTTTGAGGGTGAACAGTAACGAGAAAAGCAGAATGATTTGGACTAACACACTGACAAACCACACTGGGAAAATCGCAGAGACTTCTGGATTCACAAAGTTACTGAATAAGAAGAGCACACTCAAGTCGAAGTCCCGTTTCCAGAGTTGATAGCTGAGGGAAATGATGAGATAAGGCGTGACCAGGTTGCGGAGCAGGGAGAGAATGGGTTGAACGAGTCGCCCTTGCACCAAGGCTTCAGATTGAAATCGAGCGAGGTTGGCTCCTGCGATCATCAAGAGTAGGAATGCGCCCCCAGAGAAATTCATGAGCCCCGCGTGATCGGCAACGACGACGAAGATCGCGATCGCTCTCAAAATGATATTAGTTTCAATCGGGCTGAACGCCTTTTTCTCAGGTGTGAGTGTTTCTAACTGGGCGATTGACAGATGCTCCCAGCCTTGTGGCAAGTAGCCTAGATGCCGCTCCAGTTCCATCGCGAGTTGCACATACGACAACGAATCTCCACCCAGTGAGATAAACGTATCTTCAGGCTGAAGATGCCGCAAGTTCAACAACCGACAGAACGCGGATTCAATGTAATTTTTCCGCTTCGGATCGACTGTTTCGACAGTCGCGGTTGGTGTCTGCTGAGTATACCAGTCTGCAAGTTGTCGGCGTTGCACTTTTCCGGTTGCTGTTTTTGGAAGTTCATCGAGTTCGACAATTGCGATCGCATTGCCTGCATTGACGCCAAACTCTTGAGTTGCTTCTAACACAGCGTCTCGAAGTTGAGATTTGTCGATCGTCACTGCCGGAGTTACGGCAACCAAAAAACCTTCTCCCCGTACTGGATCTGGTTTACGACAAATTGCCAGCCCGGTTGTATACCCAATTTTTTCATAGAGTTTTGTCTCAAGGGCTTCGGGATGAACTTTCAGCCCTCCACAGTTAATCACATCATCGGCTCTGCCTTTGTAATACAGCAGCCCATTGTCCAAATTCCCTAAATCTTTGGTGATCAGCCATCCGTCTGCATCTGTAATTGGGGCTTCTTCTCCGTAGATCAGATAAGTTTGCGCTACATGCTCTCCTCGAATGGCAATCCGCCCATCTTCGGTTAACTGCACCTCAACCGAGCCGATCGCTTTGCCAACGGATTCGAGTGCTTCTCCCTCAGCGTTATGCAGTTCGAGTAATGTTGTTCGAGAAGCCTCAGTTAAGCCGTAATGCTGAACAATCCGCGCCTCTGGAAAGAGAGCTTTCATGGCTTCTTTTTCCTGTCGGCTCATGTACTGGCTTCCAATCTCGATCCAGCGCACACGTCTGCCCGCATTCCCAATCAAATCTGAATTTGCCAATAACACTCGCCACAGGCTCGGAACCGCTGAAATCGCGTTAATCTCACCGCGTTTCAGCATCGCACCGATTTCAGCTGGATTGAAGCCTGTTTCCGGTAAGTAAAGCTGTCCTCCAACCGATGAGATCGCTCTTGCTCGCCCAAATCCGAAAGAATGATAGACCGGAACGCCAATATACTCCCGAATCTCATCAGTGACCTGCATCAAGCCATTGAGTCGGCTAACGACTTCTGCCAAATTGCCGTGAGTCAGTAAAACGCCTTTTGGTTTGCCTTCAGTTCCAGATGTAAAAGAAATAACCGCAGGCTCATGACTCGTAGAAGGTTTGAAGCCTCGACTCATCCAGCCTGCTTCGGAGGTTGGAGTGAAGACACGATCGACTTTTGCAGCATTGATGCGATCGTGATCGTCTCCGTGTTTAAGCGGGACTGCAATTTCTTCGGATTCAAGACAAGTCAATATCGCATCAAGATAGCCTGTGGAATTTAGGGCGACAATTCCAAGGCGCGTTCTCACTGAGTTTCGAGTTTCATCGATCGTCATAGTTCAAGTCAATTTTGCTTGCGACTGACGATTTACCCTAGCTAATTTTGCTTAGATTTAGCAGTATTCTGACGAAGACTTTGTAATAACAAAACAATTTTACGCAATACTAACTCAGTAATCTCCCGCAGGCTAAAACCGTTAATTCAACCGGGGTATAGAAATATCTTGGATTACTATTAGTCTACATTCGGTGAATAATTTAGGAAAACTTGATGGAGCGTGTTAATCGCGATCACCGATTTGCCAAAAATGCTTGCAAGGTTTGATGCTGAGCCAGACACTCAGTCCACCTCATGTTGCTAAGATTGAACAAACTGAATCAGCGCATCATACCAACAGACCAAAGCGATCGCATTCCTCTCAGACTGATCTAGAAGGGATGCGATCGCTCAAGTACACTAGTGCAGCAATTGTGGGTTAGCCGCGATTAATTGTTGCAAAGATATCGTTGAGAATTTCTTGTGCGCCTTGCTCTTTTGCTCGGTGGGCCAGTTCGGTTCCTAATTTCTCAGCATCGACTGCCGCACCAGAAACGCTATCTTTCACAAGCTTTTTGCCATCTAAGCTAGCAACAATTCCGGTCAAGGTGAGTGTGTCGCCTTCAATCTTGGTATTGACACCGATCGGAACCTGACAGCCGCCTTCTAGTTCTCGCAAGAAAGCCCGCTCTGCATAACACCGATAAGCAGTGGGCTGATGTTCTAGCACTTTGAGAATTTCAAGAATCTCAGTATCGCCTTCACGACATTCAATGCCTAATGCACCTTGTCCAACGGCATGTAGCGAGATGTCAGATGGAATGAGTTGATGAATACGATCGCTTAAATCCAACCGATTCAATCCTGCCGCCGCCAAAATCAGCGCATCATACTCACCCGAATCCAACTTTGCCAATCGCGTGATCACATTTCCACGCACATCTTTGAAGCTGAGATGTGGATAGTGATGCCGCAATTGTGCTAGCCGCCGCAGTGAAGAAGTTCCAATCACTGAACCTTCGGGTAACGATGCTAAGTCTTTATCCTTGTGCTTTTCATGGACGACCAAAGCATCTGCGGGGTCTTCGCGTTCCGTCACGCAACCTAGCATCAACCCTTGGGGCAATCGAGTCGGCAAATCTTTCAAGGAATGCACTGCGAAATCGGTTGTGCCATTGAGCATTCCATCTTCAAGTTCTTTGGTAAATAAACCTTTGTCCCCAATTTTCGCCAATGCCACATCAAGGATCTTGTCGCCTTGAGTGTTCATCGTATGAACTTCAAACGTGTGTTGAGGAAAAGCTTTCTGTAACTGCTCCTGCACCCAATAAGTCTGAACTAAAGCAAGCTGACTTTTGCGTGAAGCAATCCGAATAGTACGAGTTGGGCTAGAAACAGTTGAGGACATAATTAACGGAAAGTTGGTACGTGCTTATCAAGTGACTATTCTTCACCTTACCGCAGTGTGTTGCCCGATTTGCGCGTCAACTCCGCCGAATTCGTTACAGATGATTAAGCAACTGATTGTAATTGAGGATTGAGAAATCGCTCGATGGTGTCTTGGGTTTGGCGTAGTCTCCAAACTGTACGTCTGTGGAAAAGGGGAATCAGGTAAGGCGTGTCAGTTTAGCTCTTTCGGTAAAGGTTGATTGAATGTGTAAAGCTGGAGCATCGAAACCTGCTGTTCAGATTCAGTATTACTGCCTGTCGAGATTATATAGATGAATCAATTTGTAGAATTTTTGCTTTGACTTGCTCTGCGGTTGCAGGGGCAAGCAATACTCCATTTCGATAATGTCCAGATGCGAGTAAAACATTGGGCTGAACTTCTTCAATCACTGGAGCCGGACGACCCTGCGGACGCGGACGCAACCCAAACCACGATCGCACAACTTCCGCCCCTTTGAGATTTGGACAAAACGCGATCGCTTGCTTCATCACCGCCTCAAACATTTCTCGATCGGGCGGCAACACTTCTCCTGATTCTGTTGGAAACTCAACGGTTGCACCGACCCAGTATTCAGCATTTCCAAGTGGGACAATATGCACGTCGTTTCCTGTAATCACGGGCAGATTTGAATCACTTAACGGTTGAGGTAAGCGTAGATGAATCGCTTGTCCTAAGACAGGACGAATATCAACGGCTGAAATCTCACGCGATCCAATTCCTGCTGAAATTACAAGATAGTCCGAGTCGATCGAGCCTTCAGAAGTTTGAGTCTGGTGCCCTTGCATCCCCAGTACTTTTGCTCCAAACTTGAAGGCTACACCGCGCATTTTTGCGCCTTCAATCAAAGCTTGAGTGAGTGCGATCGGATGAATTTGTCGATCGCTCGGTGAATAAACCGCAGCACTGGCTTGCTGTAAAAACGGAAACTCTGCATTCAACCGTTCTCGATCCCAAAGCTCTAACGGTAAATCCTGGTTGCGTCGCACTTCAATCAAACGATTCCAGACGGTCAAATCATCTTCTGGAAATTGCAGCATCAAAATTCCCTGACGATTAAACAGAATGGATCGTCCGGTTAATTCTGCTAATTGAGGAACTAAGTGGTTATAGTACTGAATTCCAAACAGTCGCATTCTCAAATTGCGACCTTTTTCTTTTTTACTAATTGCACCCATCAAAACGCCGAGCGCTGCCCCTGTTGAGCTTGGGCACTCTTTCACATCGGCTTGAATTGGGGTCGGCTGCGCGTCTACAACTGTAATCTCGAGGTCTGGAACTTGGCTCAGTTCATAAGCGATCGTAGCGCCAACTACACCACAACCTGCGATCGTCACTTTCATAAATGATTAAGGCGGAGAAATCACACTTTTCATTCTCCGCCTTAAGCCTTAACCTTGCGGAATCAATTTATAGAATGATTCCACGTCTTTCACCGTTTCTCCATAGTAGCGAACAGCGACTTTGTAGTTATTTTCTGCAGATGCTTGGTCGATCTCAACCAAATCATTCGCGATCTGTTTTGCGAGATCCCGTGCAGCTTTTTGCTCTTTTGGCAACAAATCAGTCGAAATGCGACCCATCAGGATGCGCATTTCTCCCAAAGGCCCATGAATGAAATTGCGCGCGAAAATGAAATCTTCTTTCTGAATTAACTCTTGCAATTCGGGCAATCGCTCAGTTAACTGCTGCAAGTCCGCTGTATGACCCTGAATTTCAGCAATTCTGTCGGGAGTGTAGGTCGGCTTCACCGCTGCCGGTCCGCCACATCCCACCATCACAATTGCCAGGAGAGTACAACAAATGAGTCCCAAAATAGACCGATACTTTGACATAACCTTAATTTCTAAATCACTGGGTTACCGCGCTCTCAAAGGGTTTTGAGTCACAGCTTATGTAAAGGAGTGTATCTCAAAACGTGCCTACACCAAAGCCTCCTGTTTACAAATCGCCACCGTAATCGAAAGGCAAAGATAAACTAGGATTGTCACTGTTTTTTGCGCTTAAGTTATGGTTCTCTCCTTCAGACAGGTCGCGATCGCCGCTTCATTATTGACGGTCGGCGGCGGCGCGGGTTTGGTTGCCAATCATTATTTGGTCAATCGCGGTCAGGGACAGCCGTTTCAGGTGCAGCTTGCTCCACCGAGTTCGGTCTCCGTTGCGGCGAATGGCAGAAATAATGAGAATTTTATTTCGTCTGCTGTCGATCGTGCAGGTCCCGCAGTGGTGCGAATTAATGCCGTACGACGGGTGTCGAGCAATGTGCCAGAAGCTTTGCGTAATCCAGTGTTTAAGCGATTTTTTGGCGACCAACTCCCTGCGCCTGAAGATCGAGTGGAGCGGGGAACGGGTTCAGGCTTCCTATTAACCGCAGATGGTCGATTGTTAACGAATGCGCATGTGGTCGATGGAACGGATACGGTAGAAGTGACGCTGAAGGATGGGCGTACGTTTGAAGGGCGAGTCGTTGGCAGTGATCCTGTAACCGATGTCGCGGCGGTGAAGATTGACGCGAATCAGTTACCCACAGTGACGCTTGGCAATTCTAAATCAATTCTGCCGGGGCAATGGGCGATCGCGATTGGCAATCCCCTCGGCTTAGATAACACGGTGACGGCGGGAATTATTAGCGCGATCGGACGATCGAGCCGAGAAGTGGGCGTTTCCGACAAGCGAGTCAGTTTTATTCAAACCGATGCCGCGATCAATCCCGGCAATTCGGGTGGTCCGTTACTCAACGATCGTGGAGAAGTGATTGGGATCAATACGGCAATTCGAGCCGACGCTCAAGGGCTAGGATTTGCGATTCCGATTGAAACGGCTCAGCGCGTTGCAGAACAGCTTTTCACCAAAGGTAGCGTCGATCATCCCTATCTTGGAATTCAAATGATTGATCTCAGTGCTGCGATTCGGGATGAACTAAATAAAGAATTGGATGGCAAAACTCAGGTGACTGAGGAGCAGGGCGTATTTATTGCTCGAGTTGCAGAAAATTCTCCAGCCGCACAGGGGGGGCTGAAACCAGGCGACATCGTTCAAAAGATCAATGGTACGCCTGTCAAAACATCTTCGGATGTACAAGCACAGGTGGAAAGTAGCCGCATCGGAACGCCGCTTGGAATTGAGGTGAAGCGTAGCGGCAAAACTGAAACGTTGCAAGTCCGCCCAGGTGCATTTCCGAAGCGATCAAACTAGAGAGAATTGAGGCGATCGATTTAAAGGTCGCCGATTTGATCTTCAAGTTCCATGCGCTGTTCCATTTGGCGCAAGAAGTAGCCTGTCAGCATGGCAGAGGCGAGCAGTCCTGCGAGATTTTCGCGATCGGTGGTAATTTTGACGTTGAAGCCGTCACTGGGTAGGACACCGACTAAGCCTTGAACGTTGTGCGAAACGATTTGTTTGACTTGTGGGCTAACGGTACGCGCAACACGTTCTAAAACTTCCGGAGGTTGATGCTGGAGATAACGAAGGAGCGCATTCGCATCATTCGCTTCTGCATCGGTATGAAGGAAATTTGCACGATCAGGATTAAATGCCATTGAGTTCCATTAAAACCTATCCAATTATTTTGGCATTTCTTTACAGATTCGCCCACACTGAAACGAGACAAAATCAAGTCTTTAAACTGTATGCCGTTCCGGATTGCCCCCCCTGAGATTGATCATCCTGAATATCTTCGCCATCGCAATTGGATGCAGCGATCGCTAGAACTTGCAGAACAGGCGGGAAATGCAGGAGAAGTGCCAGTAGGGGCAGTAATTGTGCGAGGCGATACTGTGATCGCAGAAGGCGAAAATCGGCGAGAACGCGATCGTGATCCGACGGCTCATGCCGAAGTTTTGGCGTTAAGGCAGGCAGGACAGGTGTTAAACAGTTGGCATTTAGAAGACTGTACACTGTATGTCACTCTGGAGCCTTGCCCAATGTGTGCGGGTGCGATCGTGCTCGCGCGCTTAGGATTGTTAGTCTATGGTGCGGATGATCCGAAAGCAGGAGCGGTCAGAACTGTATTGAATCTGCCGGATAGTCCAGCCTCAAACCATCGCTTAACCGTGTTAGGTGGAATTTTAGAAGCACCTTGTCGGGAGCAGTTGCGGGATTGGTTTCGGCAGAGGCGCGATCGTCGGAAGTAGGGGAGTCGGGAAACTTCTCCATGCCCCGATTCCCCATTAGACTACGCTCCTAACCAACGCGCAGCATCTTTCGCATGATAGGTGAGAATTAAATCTGCACCCGCGCGCTTAAAGCTGAGCAAGGTTTCCATCACCACCCGTTCCTCATCAATCCATCCATTCAGCGCTGCTGCTTTCACCATTGCATACTCGCCCGACACATTGTAGGCAGCGACCGGAAGGTTGCAGGCTTGCTTCACCTGATGAATGATATCCATGTAAGCTAGGGCAGGCTTCACCATGAGCATATCTGCTCCTTCTGCAATGTCCAGCTCGATCTCTTTAATCGCTTCGCGTGCGTTGCCTGGATCCATCTGGTACGTGCGGCGATCGCCAAATTGCGGAGTTGATTCTGCGGCATCGCGGAATGGGCCATAGTAAGCCGAGGCATACTTCGCGGCATAAGACAGAATCGGAATATCCTGGAATCCTGCTTCATCCAATCCTTCCCGAATCGCAGCAACGAAGCCATCCATCATTCCAGAAGGCGCAATGATATCGGCTCCAGCTTTGGCTTGAGAAACCGCAACTTTCTTCAACAGGTCCAACGTTGGATCATTTAAGACGCGACCTGTTAAATCGCCGACTTCCAAAAATCCACAATGACCGTGCGAAGTATACTCACACAAGCAAGTATCTGCAATCACAATCAACTCTGGAACCGCTTCTTTCACCGCCGTTGCTGCTTTCTGAACAATGCCGCAGTCGTGCCATGCTCCAGTGGCATCTACATCTTTGTCGGCTGGAATCCCAAACAAGATAATCGACGGAATGCCCAAGTCGTAGACTTCTTTGGCTTCTTCAACGATTTTATCGATCGATAATTGATACACGCCAGGCATTGATCTGACTTCGGTCGCCACACTTTCACCTGGAACGGCAAACAAAGGATAGATCAAATCACTCGTTGTTAGGACATTTTCGCGCACCATGCGGCGCAGTTGAGGATGGGTGCGTAACCGACGAGGGCGATGAGTTGGAAACATAGGAATATCAACTTCGATAAAAAATCCGAATCAATTCGGGGAGACTTTACAAGTCTAAAACGTGGCTGGAACCGAACGACTGAAGGTAACGAACTGTAAAATGCCTTTGTTAGGTTAATTTGCGCGATCGGGCATGTTAGGGGAAATCTCACCTTGGAGAAGCCCTATGCTGAAAGCGATTGTCGGACACAGTAACGATCCAGATTCCTCCAGCGCCGTTGCAGAAGTCATTGCTCAATGTCAAGCTGCACTGAATGGATTAACACCGAATGCAGGCATGTTATTTGCCGCGATCGACTTTGACCACGCTTTGATTTTGCAAGAGATTGATCAAGCCTTTCCAAACCTTGAACTGATTGGCTGCACAAGCGATGCAGAATTATCCGATACGCTGCAATTTCAATACGATTCAATCGTGCTGACGCTCTTTTGCTCAGATGAAATTGAAATCCGCGCCGGGGTCGCGCGGAATCTTGGTGAAGATGCGATCGCTGCTACTCGATTGGCAGTTGAACAGGCAACAGGTGCTCAACCACCTCGACTTTGCATCACCATCCCAGAAGGCATCAAAACCAATGGAACCCTGATTCTCAAGGGATTACAAGCTGCATTAGGAGAACAGTTTCCGATCTTTGGCGGCATGTCAACTGACAATTATCGGTTTGAAGCGACCTACCAGTTTTATAAGACTGAAGTATTGACCGACGCGGCTCCGATTCTGCTGTTTTCTGGTGCAGCGCTGAAATTTTCATATGGAATCGCCAATGGATGGGAGCCAATTAGTGTCTCTAGCCAAGTGACCAAAGCGCGAGGCAATTGCGTTGTAACGATTGGAGAGCAATCTGCTTTATCGTTTTTTCGTGAACAACTCGGTGGTGCAGATCCCGTTCCCCAGAATCCTTTAGCAGTTTTTGAAGCGGGAGAGCCTGAGTTTTACTTGCGGGGGTTTAGTGGATTTGATGAGACAACAGGAGAGGTGCACTGTCTAGCAGATGTGCCTGAAAACTCGATCGTCCAAGTGAGTACTGCAGGTCGTGAAGATATTCTTGCTGCGTGCAAAACTGCGATTCAGCAAGCGACCCAATCTTATCCCAGCCCCCATCCAACGATCGCTTTAATTTTTAGCTGTGACTGTCGCTTCAAACTGTTAGGCAGTCGAGTCACAGAAGAATACGATTTGATTCGAGATTGTCTACCTGCTGAAGTAGTTTGTAGCGGTTTTTATACTTATGGAGAACTTTCCCCACTTCATGAGTATGGGGCAACTCGGTTACATAATATGACGATCGTGACCTTGCTTTTGGGGACTTGATGGATGGATTGCGAAGCGTTAAAACAACGAGTGCAAGAACTGGAAAAAGCAAATCGGATTCTTGAGAAGAAATTAAAACGCTCGGAATCGAGTCAGGCTGAACTGGAAAGAACGAATGATCTGAAAGAGGCTCTCTTTAGAAAAGCAATTCGGGATTTACAAGTTTCACAGGAGACCGTTCAAAAAAGTCATGAAATCCTACAGCAGCAGGCTGCCGAACTCGAACAAGCATTGTCGAATCTCAAACTGACTCAAGCTCAGTTGATTCAGAGCGAAAAAATGTCGAGTTTGGGGCAACTGGTGGCTGGGGTAGCGCATGAAATTAATAACCCAATCAGTTTTATTTATGGGAATTTACGCCATGCTCAGGAGTACGCAGAAATATTAGTGCAGATGATTCGGGCATATCAGAATAGCTCGATCGAGGAAATTCAAACGCTCAGCGAAGAAGTCGATCTCTCGTTTGTGTTGCAAGACTTCTCCAGTGTGCTGCGATCGATGTCATCAGGAGCGGAGCGCATTGAAGAGATTGTGAATCTATTACGGACATTTTCGCGGCTGGATGAAGCAGAACTGAAGTCAGTCAGTCTGCATGAAGGTCTGGAAAGTACGTTGATGATTTTGGGATCACGGCTGCGGGGCAGAGTGAATCGGCAAGAAATTCGGATTGTGCGCACCTATGGAGAATTGCCCAAGATCGAATGCTATGCCGGGCGAATAAATCAGGTGTTCATGTCATTGTTGAGCAATGCGATCGACGCGTTGGATGTGCGATCGCAAAAATCAGAACCCGACTGGCAACCCCAACTGACGATCCGGACAGAAATTGATTCGGACTGGGTACGAGTCGGAATTGCTGACAATGGAACAGGGATTCCAGAAGCGATCCAAACGCGAATTTTTGACCCATTCTTTACGACAAAGCCGATTGGTCAGGGAACAGGATTGGGCTTGTCGATCGCTTACCAAATCATCACAGAGCACCATCGCGGCAAATTGAATTGTCATTCTGTTGTTGATCAGGGCACAGAATTTTTAATTGAGCTTCCACTACTTTGAGAACAAGCGGAAATAAAGCGACTGAAAGAACTCCTTGATCGGAAAAAGAATGTAAGTGATCGGATTAATCGTCACAATGATGTCGCGAAAATCTCGTTTCGCGAGTGCCACGATCGCCCAAGCGACTCCAGAGGCAGACATCACCCCATAAGGATTTAACTGACTCTTAAAGGGTCCTAAAACCAACTTGCGGATAATACAAGGTGCATCTAATCGCCGCAGGGTAATCAAATCTCCTAAAGCTCGCTTCGATAGCTCATAAAGCGGACTCAGCGCCGGATTCACTTCAGCCTCAGAGGTATTAATCCAAAGTTCTTTGAGCGCTTTGTGCGAAGATTCGGTGACTGTTTCAAGGAATAGCTCTGCGAGTCTCCAAGTTGAGAATGTATTCACTTCATAGGAAGTCTGGATTGCGGCTGGTGTGCGATCGCCATAGACATTGACGCCATGATTCAGAATAAAGATGTCTACCTTTTGCAGCCGCGATCGCAATTCTTCTTCCGCTCCAATTTGCCAGTGCAGCACTTCTATGCCTTCAGCAAACGCGCGATCGCTCGTCGTTAGCGCAACAACTTTCGCCCCATGCTTCGATAGCTCTGCAATCAATGCTTGCCCTAATGCTCCGGATGCGCCAGTAATAGCCACTGTTTTGCCTTTCAGCGCCAAACTTGTCCCTAACAATTTGTCCACAATTGTAAAATGACCACAATAATAAGCATTCTGATCATCAAAATGATGTCGCCAATGGTAGGTTCGATTCACAATCCAAGGCTTGGGCAACTCAATTAAGTCACCGGGCTTATGAGTCACATCGGTTTGCAGCAGTAACCCTTGCGATCGGGCAACGGCTGGAATTAAGAAGACCAGCGAATACAAGCAACCGATCCATAAAACAGGCAATTGAGTACAGGCTGCCAGAATTGCAGCGGCACCTAGCATCGCGATCGCTTCTGGCACATCATTATTGAGTTGCGCCTTTTGGTACATCTCTAAGCTTGTGATTGTTAAATCAGGACGATAAGCCTTGTGATGTAAATTGTGTCCTCGCTTTAATGGCTGCCAGTAGTGTCCAGCAATGTGGTAAGCGTCTCGCACCAGTTCCGTGAACACGATCGCAGACGCTCCCAAGAGGCATTGAATAGCAATCTGAGGCAAAAGGGAGAAATCCATGAAGTGGGTATAACGTAATGCTTCTTAATAATTCTTTCCCTACTTTACCTTGAGTCTGTCGATCCAAATCTTAATTCCAATCCATTTCGCGACTGGATTGATCCGATCGCAGTGTTTCAAAGGGATGTTGTAAATCGTCTTGCGCTTCTTCGATCGAGATGCACACCTGTACCGGGCCATAGCGATCGCGAATGGCTCCATCGATCTGCTCGATAATCCATTCACTCGCTCCCAGAAAGTCTGGATGCACGAAAACTCGCATTTCGACTAAAACTTGTCGCCCGACGATTCCGCGCGATCGCACGTCATAACATTGGGTCACCCCTTGCACCTGTCTGACCATTTGCCCGATCGCTTCAGGTGCAATGGCAACTTGTCTGACCATTAACGGTAATTGCCAATTTAAAACCCGCCAGCAGCTCAATCCGGCGGTAATTACCATGACGATCGCCAACAAGGGATCAAGCCAAGCATATCCCTTCCAAATTCCCAGGAGTCCCAGGAGCAAAAACATCGTCAGCCAAGCGTCCTGCAAAATCTGACGCGCATTCACTTTCAAAATCGAGCTATCGAGCGTCCGTGCCACTTTTCGCTCAAAAAACGCTAAGCCCACACTGGCGAGAGACACGATCGCGAGCAGTCCAATCACAGATAGCCGCATCCGAATCGGTGGCAGGATAGCTAGCGTCGGCTGATTGGCTAATTGCTCGATGGCGGTTCCAGACAAACTGAGGCAGGCAAATCCTAATAATGCGACTAGCAGCAACGCCAACATTGCTTCCAACCGACTATGCCCCCAAATTTCTCGCCCTGGGATGCGATGGGGTGAAGAGATTGCAATTAAACCGAGCACTGTACTGAAGCCATCAATAACAGTATGAAGACATTCAGCCACGATCGCTAAAGATTTTGTTGCCCAAGCTGCACCCACTTTTACAACTAACATGAGTAGCGTCAGCCAAAGTGTCATCAATAGAATTTGGCGGCTTACTCCTTTTTGATTTCTGACTTCAGCCATAACGCGCTCTAAGGTAGGAGGATGATGGAAAAGGCTGACATCCCTCACCCTGAATTTAAGTTATGCAGCACTCTGATATTCGATTATTGGTCTTAGACATTGACGGGACAATCGCAGGCAAGTCTAATAATATCCGCGAACCTGTGCTTGCAGCGATTTCCGACGCACAGAATTCTGGGGTGCAAATTGCGATCGCGACGGGTCGCATGTATCGCTCTGCACTGCGCTTTTATCAAACCGTGGGGTCTTCTCTGCCGTTAATTGCCTATCAAGGCGCATGGATTCAAGATCCTGCGACGAATCAGGTTCTACGGCAATGGTCAGTGCCCAAAGCACAAGTCTTGGAACTGCTCGACTATTTTGAGCAATCGCATCTCCGAGAATTGTTATCAATTCATTTCTATATCAATGACGATCTCTATATTCGATCGATGACTCCGGAGACGGCAGCTTATGTTCAGCGATCGGGCATTGTCCCAATCGAAGTTGGGGATCTGCGGAATACATTAGATATGGAACTGACAAAAGTTTTGGCGCTCAGCGACGACACTGAACTCATTGATACGATGCTGGGGTCGCTTCAGAAGCAGTACACTCCTGCTGAGCTTTACCTAACAAAATCTGTCGCAACGTTCTTTGAGGCAACGAATCCGGCTGCAAATAAAGGAACGGCTGTGAAGTATTTAGCTGAAGAAATTCTGGGTCTGAAGCCTGAGAACGTGATGACGATCGGTGATAACTTCAACGATCTCGAAATGATTCAATATGCTGGAATTGGGGTGGCAATGGGAGATGCTCCGGGCGGAGTCCAACAATATGCCGATTGGGTTGCGCCGAGCGTTGAAGCAGATGGAGCTGCGATCGCCATTCGGAAATTTTTGCTTTAAAACAGAAAGAACGCCGACGACTGGCCGTGTTTCGTCTCGGCGTTCTAACTGGTTCGCTCCTCACACTCCAATACTATAGGCGGGTTCAATAGCTTTGTCACGTGTTTGTCGATAAAAATTCGTTATGTCGATAACATGACGACGGTGTGACAGGATAAAACGCTCCCGAAGCGAAAATTAAAGTGTTTCCGGCGCTACAACACCAAGTCCCTGCTCTAAAAGCTGTTTTAACAGCCAATGAGTAATCATTACTAAAGCTAATCGACATTGTGCCACCTGAAGATGAATTGTGTCGTACTTTACAATTTGGCAATTCTGATAAAAAGTCTGAAAGGCTTCACTCAGAGAAATAGCAAGGGTTAGAGGATTTGTCTCCTCCCATTCATCTAGCGTCGCGATGATTTGAGACAGCAACTCTGATTCTTTTTGTAATAAAAATTTACTTTCATTCAGCCATTTAGCTGAATCATTTTCTACACTTTTATCTATGTGATTGGAACGAGATGCCATCTCGATCAGGGCGGTGCATCGCGCGTAACTGTACTGACAGAGGAAGATTTTAGAGTCACCAGAGGATTCGCGCTTCAGTCTGAGAAATGACCTGTCAGAAGCTCTGTTCGTCTCATCGGTGCAGTGAGAAAGGATTTCCTGAAGATATTTGGAGATCGCGCGATCGCCAAATTCAAATACCAATCTGCCCGGCTCTAGGTAAGTCACCGTGAGATCACGGAGAAGCTGATTTTCAGTTTCTTCATCCGAAAGATTAGATGGAGAGTGTCGCAGAAAGTGAATGATTTTGTCCGCAATTTCCGCAGGTGTTGAACTGGATCTCGCCCCCAATTGCAAGGCGATTGTCGAGGCATATGCCACTACCGAAGTCGCACTTTTAACTCGTTTTAAAGCAGGGCGAGGCGCTAGAAGCTTGATGATTTCTCGGTTTTTTTGAAAGTCTGAATTCTCGATCGACTGATTTGCTACTTGAACATCTTTCCGCAGGGAGATTGCTTCATAAATTTTCAGCAGTAACAATGAGCGGAGCGTAGGATAAGTGATCTTCGGTAGGTTACAATTCACAGTAATTACGGTTTGCGCTCTGAAATGGGATAGGTTTCGGTTTAAAAAGTTCAAAAATACCAGCATTTTATGGTCAATTCTGTAAAGATCACCGTGATCTCACTGGCGATATGTCATTTTCTAAGTATGATCTCGTAAGTCAGTGAAATTTAGGCAACCTTACAGCGATTGATCATCCTACCTGGTTCGCCTGTGACTTGATTGCAATCTCGCTGACAACTCAGCGCTTGTCAAAGTCCCATTGTTCTCAAACAGCCTATAACTTATGTACTCAGTTAATTCTCCTCAAAATTCCGATGCGGCTCGTCCATTCCTAACTTGGCAACGAATTATCGATTGGGCACAAGAGCATTATCGTGTCCGCAATTTTAGTAAAGATGAGCGGGTTCCGACTCGCCCCGGTTTGCTCTATTTGGTTCAGAAAGGTGCGGTTCGGTTAGTTGGAACGGCGCAGGTGAATGCGACAGGCGGCAATGCATCCCGTTTGGCTCGCATCAGTCCTGAAGAAGCATTTTTGGGATTTGTTGGAACGGGTCAACCGTTTGAAATTGTGGCTCAATCACCGTTTACGCTCCAAGCCTACGCACATGTGGATCAGACTTCGGTCGTGTGGATGTACTGGCACGATCTGGATAATTGGCCACATTTTCGTCGTGAGGTATTGGATGCGTTCCGGTATCAGCATCAGCGGAAGTTGCTGTGGTTGAGTACGTTAGGTCAGCGTCGAACGATCGATCGCTTACTGGGCTTCTTGACGCTCTTGATCGAAGAGTATGGGGAACCGACTGATGAAGGGTATTGCCTACCGTTCCCATTGACGCATGCGCAAATTGGAAGCGCGATCGGATCTACACGGGTGACCGTGACGCGGTTAATGGGTAAATTGCGTCAGAAAGGCATGATTAAGACTCAGGGTGACAATCTACTATGCTTGCCTACCGATTCAGTGATTACTCGGTCAGAAGGAAAGTTGAACGAAAATTAGATTGGGCTGGTAGCTGTAGAAGGTTGAAGTTAAAAAACGCGGGGTTCCTAAGTGGAATGCCCGCGTTTTTTCAGTCACGTAAATGAAGAGAAGCATCTAGTCAACCGCATTAATTTTGCGGAGTGGGGAGATGGGGAGTGGGGGGTAGCAACCATGATTTCAGATCTTCACTTTTATCCCCTATCCTTCTATCTCCCCATCGAATTTAGGTGAACTACTTGGAGATGATTAGAGAGTTGAATCTAGCACATTAGCGAATCGAAGGAGCCGAGACTGCTGGCGTGATAGCAGCTTTGCTGTCGCTGAGCGCGATCGCATTCGTTCCCTTGCGATCTGCTAAGGTCGGCACTTCATCTCGCAGACGTGCCGTTAACTGCAAAGTTTTCGAGTCATAAATCTGTGTCAGCATTTTCGGATAGAAGCCGATGCCGATAATGGGAACCAGCAACGAGGCAATGATAAACACCTCACGCGGCTCTGCATCGATCAGATTTTCGTGCGACGTTAACTCTTTATTTTCAGGACCGTAGAAGATCTCACGCAGCATCGACAATAGATAAATCGGGGTGAGAATGACTCCGATCGCAGCCAGTGCCACGACAATTACCCGGAACGTCATGCTGTAAGCATCACTGGTCGCAAACCCAACAAACACCATCAATTCCGCTACAAATCCGCTCATTCCAGGCAATGCCAAGGATGCGAGCGAACATGCCGTAAACATCGAGAAGATCCTCGGCATCTGTTTACCAACGCCGCCCATCTCGTCCAGCATCAAGGTGTGAGTACGATCGTAAGTTGCTCCCACTAAGAAGAACAAACTCGCTCCGATCAAACCATGCGACACCATTTGTAGCACTGCACCGCTTAAGCCTAAATCCGTAAACGATGCGATCCCAATCAGCACAAAGCCCATATGGGAGATCGAAGAGTAAGCAATTTTCCGCTTGAGGTTGCGTTGTGCAAATGAAGTTAATGCCGCGTAAATGATATTCACGACACCCAGAATCACTAGTGCTGGAGCCACGATCGCATGAGCCGCAGGCAGCATTTCTGCATTCATCCGAATCAAGGCATATCCGCCCATCTTCAAGAGAATTCCAGCCAGCAACATATGCACGGGTGCAGTTGCTTCCCCGTGAGCATCCGGCAACCACGTATGCAACGGGATAATCGGCAACTTCACCGCATAAGCGATTAAGAAAGCCGCATAAATCCATAACTGAAAGTTGACCGGGAAGCCTCGATGCGCCAAGGTTTGCATATCGAACGAAGGCGTATCGCCATAAAACGCCATCGCTAATGCCGCAACCAAAATGAACAGCGAACCGCCTGCGGTGTACAAGATAAACTTTGTTGCTGCATACAACCGCTTTTTCCCGCCCCAAATTGCCAGCAAGAAATAGACCGGAACGAGTTCTAATTCCCACGCTAGGAAGAACAGCAGTAGATCTTGAACGGCAAATACAGCGATCTGTCCGCCGTACATTGCCAACATGAGGAAATAAAATAGGCGTGGCTTGAAGGTCACAGGCCATGCTGCCAAAATTGCCAATGTCGTAATAAATCCAGTCAGAATCACCAACGGCATCGACAGCCCGTCCACGCCAACTGACCAATTGAGATCAATTTGAGGAATCCAGGCATAGCGCTCGACGAGCTGCATCTCTGGGTTGGAGAAATCGTACTGGGTGTAGAACGTATAGACAATGAGCAGAAAATCAAGCAATCCGACAATTAGGGAATACCAGCGAACGGTTTTGCCATCTTTGTCGGGGAGGAAGGGAATGGCGAGTGACGCAACGATCGGGAAAAGAATGATCGTGGTCAGCCAAGGAAAATTTGCTGTCACCATGCGTACTGGTAAGATTTGTTTATGAGTAGCAAAAGAATTCGTATGGATTCGTGATATGACAATCCTAGTCGGTTCTTTTTGAAACCTCAGGATTGTTAAGACTATTTGCAGATGGAGCAGGGTGAGGCGAACCCCACCCTGTGCCAGCTAATCAGGTGATACCGGAGAAGACGACTAATCCTAGAACTGCGATGAAGATAATCAGCGCATAGAATTGAGCGCGCCCATTCTCGAAGTATTTCAGTCCTTCGCCGGTTAAGACGGTGGCGAGTCCAGCGAGGTTGACGACCCCATCTACGACTTTGGAATCCACTTCTAAGACTTGGCGAGCCAAGCGGCGGCTTCCCATCACAAATACTTCGTTGTAAATCTCGTCGAAGTACCATTTGTTCTTGGACAAGCGATATAACGCAGGGAATTTGGCTGCGATCGCGCTGGGATCGATTTTGCCTCGCAGATACATCAGCGATGCCAACGTGATTCCAATCAAAGCGATCCCAACTGAATTTCCGCCCATGATCAGGAATTCCGTCAGGTTTTCCTCACCCGCTTCCGCCGCAACTTGTACAGCCTCGCTCGGTGCATGGATGAAATGTTCAAAGTAGTTTGCGAACGGCGTTCCGACTAAACCAATCAGCATGGATGGAATTGCCAGAATCATCAACGGCAGCGTCATCGTAATCGGAGATTCATGCGGTTCGCTGTCGTGGTGATGATCGTGATCATGATCATCTGCGGGTGCTTCGATCGTGAGTTCACGGGGATCCATTGCTCCAGGACCAAAGGCTAAACCTGCGAGTTGAAGCTGCTCGTTTTTGATGGTTTGTTTGACATCAGCGCTCTCGCCGCGAAATTCGCCTTCAAACGTTGTGAAGTACATTCGGAACATGTAGAACGCTGTGATGCCAGCCGTTGACCAGGCGATCGCCCACATCACCGGATTGACAGCAAAGGTCGAACCCAAAATTTCATCTTTCGACCAGAATCCAGCAAAAGGTGGAATTCCACAAATTGCTAACGTTCCAATCAAGAAGGTCGTGGCAGTAATCGGCATGTATTTCCGCAAACCGCCCATCATTCTCATATCTTGAGCGTAGGCTGCATCGTGACCAACCACTGCTTCCATGCCGTGGATCACTGAGCCGGAACCTAAGAACAGCATTGCCTTGAAATAAGCGTGAGTCATCAGGTGGAATAATCCAGCGCTATAAGCTCCAACGCCCATTGCCATCACCATGTAGCCAAGCTGCGACATCGTTGAATACGCTAAGCCTTTCTTGATGTCGTTTTGCGTAATGGCGATCGATGCTCCCAAAAAGGCAGTAAAGCATCCTGTCCAAGCGATCGTATCCATGACCACCGGAATGCCCTCAAAGACGGGGAACATCCGCGCGATCAAAAACACACCCGCAGCAACCATCGTCGCTGCGTGAATCAAAGCCGAAATCGGAGTCGGACCTTCCATTGCGTCTGGCAACCAAACATGCAAAGGAAACTGCGCCGATTTTGCGACTGGTCCTAAGAACACCAAAATCGCGAACAATGCTGCGATAAAGCCACTGAGCGATCCCGTTGCCACCATTTCTTGCAAGCGGGTGCCGATTTCTCCGAAGTCAAAACTTCGAGTTGCCCAGTACAAGCCCAAAATTCCAAGTAATAATCCAAAGTCACCGACTCGGTTGGTTACAAATGCCTTTTGACAAGCATCTGCCGCAGCTTTGCGGGAAAACCAGAACCCGATCAGCAAATACGAACACATCCCCACCAATTCCCAGAAGATGTAGACCTGTACCAGGTTTGGACTGATCACCAAGCCTAACATTGAGGAGCTGAAGAGGCTCAAATAAGCATAAAAGCGTACATAACCCGGATCGTGTGCCATGTAGCCATCGGTGTAGATCATCACCAAGAAAGCTACAGTCGTGACAACCACCAGCATCAGCGAGGAGAGTGGATCAATCACATATCCCATCGTTAGACGGAAATCTCCGGCTGCTGCCCACTCGATCGATTGAGTGTAGGGGGCATGTCCTTGAAATTGGCTCCAGAAGAGAGCAAACGCATAGGTCATCGCCGCGCCGATCAAAGACACGATGAAGATAGAGTTCGCTTTTCGGAGCTTGTTGACATCCTTATTGAAGGTAATCAGCCCGAAGCCCACTAACATCGCGCCTGCCAGGGGCAAGACGGGGATGAGCCAGGCGTATTGATAAATCGATTCCATCGCTCGCGCCCAAAGTTTAAGAGTTCGTTACATTACCAGAGTAGTCAATTTCGGTTGCCCTGGTTCATTCTGGATTGTAAGCCAGAGTTATCAATTTTCTTGATAGTCTCTATCATCCAGGATTTCCAATTTGTTTATAGACAACATCTGCATACAGAAGGGTAAAACTGGTAGATTCTCTTAACAATTCGCAGCAAAATTCAGCGATCTTTTAACTGCGTGAATAAAAATTGCGGCTCTAAAAGTCTCAGCTTTATCTGGTTTACACTCAGATTCGACATGCTGTGTAGCATTAAATACAATGAAACCCCAATTTTTTGCAGTTAAGCTGGCAATTCTCACCTGTTTAGTTCCGGTAAGTGCTCAGGCTCAAGCGATCGCAGGGTTTACAATTTTTGGTGACAGTCTTTCAGATAATGGCAATGCGTTTAGAAATACAAATGGTTTAGTTCCACCGAGTCCGCCATATGTAAATGGTCGTTTTACGAATGGAGTTGTTTGGATTGAAGATCTTGCGACAAAATTGAATTTGACCCCGACTACGATAAATTTTGCATTCGGCGGAGCCACAAGCGGCACTAACAATACCATTACGCCGCTACTACCTGGGGTCACAACTCAGGTGAATGGCTTTTTACAATCTTCGCCTTCTGTTAGTCCAAGTCAGGCGTTTGTCGTTTGGGCAGGAGCGAATGATTATCTGGGCGGTGGAATCACAAATCCAGCGATCCCGGTTGGAAATATTGGTGCGATTTTGCAGCGTTTGACAGCAGCAGGAGCGAATAAGCTAGTTGTACCGAATCTGCCGGATTTAGGGCGGGTTCCAGGGACGGTAGGAAATCCGGTGCAAAGTGCGGGATTGACGCAGCTTTCAACCGCGCATAATCAAGGATTGCAGGCTACTTTACGATCGCTTGCCCAAAGTAATCCGAATTTGAGCATTGTTCCGATCGACATTAATGCGCTATTTAACCAAGTTCTCAACGATCCGGCACGATTTGGCTTTACGAATGTGACGCAGGCTTGTCTTGGAACTGGTGCAAACTGCGACCAGTTTTTATTTTGGGATCAATTGCATCCGACAGCCAGAGGGCATCAGATTATTTCAGAATATGCGTTCTCGCTGTTGAGTGCGCCGTTGTCGATCGCGCCTCAGACTGAAATTGCATTAGGCGTGGCACGTCGTCCTTCCAGGGATTTAGACGGTCGAATTTTAGCGCTTCGGCAAAACCCTAACCCAGATCAAAAACTGGGCGTATTCGTGAATGGAGATTTCAATTTTGGGAATTGGGATAGCAACAACGGCATCGTTGGCTACGATTTCGATACCAAGAGCGTCAGCATTGGTGCAGATTATCGTGTGACCGATAACTTAGCTTTAGGCTTAGCACTGAACTATGGACAGAATAATAGTGAACTTAACAATAATCTTGGAGAAGTAGATGTGAGTAGCTTCTCGGTTTCAGCCTATGGCAGCTATAGCCAAGAGAAGTTTTATGCGGATACGTTGATTAATTTCGGATGGAATAAATTTGACATTACACGAAATCTGAACGTGACTGGATTTCGTTCTGCGACTGCGGAGCCAGATGGAAAGCAGTTCTCGGTTCGGTTCAATTCTGGATACAACTTTGGCTCAAATGAACTCTCAGTCGGTCCGATGATTGGAGTGCGATATACCAAAGTGAAGATTGATGGCTACACCGAACGGGATGGCAGCATTTTGAATCTGACTGTGCCTGACCAAGAGGCGGATTCGGTAATTCTAAATATCGGCGCGCAGCTAGCTTATGATTTTCGTTCTCCCTCTGCAACCATTACGCCGTTTATTGCAGCGAACTATGAACATGAATTTGCGAATGGTAGCCGCGAGATTGTGACGGAATTAGCGAGTCAGCCGGGGATTCCTAATCGAATTCGTACCGGAGAACCCGATCGAGATTTTGTCAGATTAAGTACTGGCGTGCAGGCGCAGTTTGCCAACAATCTTTCGGTTGGGGTTGGGTATGAGACGGTGTTAGGAAAACAAGATGTGAGTGATCATGCGGTGCAGGCGCAATTGCGATATCAATTTTGATTTCAGGACATTCTTTAGGAAGATCGCGTAGATCAAGATTAAAGCCGTGACGATCGTCGATCGTCACGGCTTTATTTAGCTTTGAACAAAATTTGCTCTGCTGATTTTACTGACCCGCACTTTGAGGCGGATCAACAAAGCCGAGTTCTTGCAGTTGTTGATAAGCTTGTTTGCCCAAATCCCGCGTCGGTTGTTGGCTACGGATAATTTGCACTAACAAAGGCACAGCCAATTCAGGCTGATTCATTGCCCGATGCGCTACCGCCAAGCGATAGGTTGCTTGATCTCGTAATTGTGCTGTCTCCAACGCTTTTTTCCGCTGGCTATCTGCGACACGAGTATCAATCCCAGAAAAGCTAGCTGCCAAATCTTGGTGGAAGTTGGACAACTGATTGTAGACTTGGCGAGCTTCTTGCAGCTTTTTCACCGCCAAAGGCATATTCTGCGATCGAATCGCTTGCTCAGCTTCATTCATGAGCTTTTGCCCACCCTGTAAACTCAGAACACCCCCTTCACCCTGGGTCGCGGTCGGGCGCACCACATTTGGATCAGTCAGATCGATGGGACGGGGCTGACCTGCTCCGGGTGCAGGTTTGGGAGTCTGTGCTTGGACAGCAGGAGCCGCAAACATCACACCTGCAAGCATTGAGAGCGAAAGAATGCCAGAGATGGAAAGAGGTTGAATCGTTCTCAGATGAGCCATGAATAATTGCAGAATGTTTTTAATAGGACAACTTGGAACTCTCGGATCTTATCACTGAAGAATCCTTTTTCAAATGAAGTAAAAAAAATCCAAAAGTTCGTCCGATTTAATTCGCAATTCCGATTGGACACCAATAAGAATAGTCATCGGTTATTTTGCCTTCTGAAACACGAAGTCCGATTCCGGCGGGAACAAAATGATCCGTTCCATCGTTAAATAACCAGGTACTCCATAAGGCGGTCATCTCTTTATTCGCAAGGTCGATCGTCGGAAATTTCAAGAGTTCCTGATAGACATAAAATTGATCGGTGTACCAAGGATCTTGATTGGGGCTTTGGTCACTGATTTCTCCTGCAATTACGGAAAAACATCCTTCTCCTTGTCTGCCAAATACAGGTTTTCCAAAGTAAGTGTCACCCATTTCTTCAGAAGTTTGAACTGTTTTTGGAAACAAATCAAAGACGGTTTCAGCCTGTTCTGGAGAGAAGAAATCTAATCCCAAATCGGTAATTAAAGCGAAAATACTTTTTGGCTGCAATGCAAAAGCAGATGCAAAATTGACGATCACTAGCTTTCTTTTAAGAATCAATTCTTCTAGCGCTGACCACAGTTCTTGACCATTTGGATCGCGATCGAAAATTGCCCATTCGACCGGATACCACATAAATAAAATGTCGATCGCTTCTCCTGATCTCTCGTTAAACAAGTATTGATGATCTTTAATGCGAAGTTGTTCAATCTCAAAGACCTGATGCGGTTGATCGACAAATTTGCTTAGCCAGCGCATTGTTCCCATATCTTCGGGATTGTCCAGCGTGGTCATCGCAATGTTACAGCGATCGAGGGATTTCCCTAACCAATTTGCAGCGCGTTTAATCGCTTGATTAATTGAATTTCTGAGAACAGGTTGAATCTGAGTTTCAGCAGGCTTGAATCCAAAATGTTCTGCAACTTTTGTGTTGCCTTCTAAACATTCAAACCAAAAACTCGGGGTTTGAACATTCGCTTCAATGACTTTATAAACTTCTTCTTGTTCGTTCCAGCACCAATCGAGCCGCATACAAAACGGCGGCAATCCATCAAATTTGATCACTCGAACGGTTTCTTCTGGAAATCCATATTCGAGCAAGGTTTCTTCATCAAATCCACGAATTACTGACCAGAGATGACTCAGCACAGTGCCAACTCGTTCTGCTGCATCTTTCATCCGAGAAATTTGCTGTTGTGAAACGGGATGACAGTGATACAGCGCATACGGTTCTAGCGAAACGCCAGCGTTTGGAACGAGGTTGTACCAAGGCATTTGAAGTTGGCGGAAGAGACGATCGCGCTCTGTTCCAGTAAATAAACTACTCATCCTCCAGAACGACCTCCACCGAAGCTGCCAAATCCACTCCGACCGGAAGCTGGACTAGACACGCGGCTTCCAGACGAGCTACTTCCGCCAGAACGATAGGAGCTACCTGAAGAACTCCCGCCTGAATAACTTCCGCCTGTCGGTGAGCATCCGGGAGGAAGATATCCTTGAGCATTGGGCTGGCAGTTCTGTGTCGAAGAAGATGAACAGGCTGTAAAAAGCGAGAGTATCATGGAGGACACTGCCAAGCTACACAGCACTTGATAGCGATTAGATTTCATAGATTTCCTGTGAACAGGCACATATATATGTCAGATACAAGCTAATCTCAAGATTCCCGAATCGTTGAGGTTAAAAACCGTAAAGCAGTCGCGAAATTCAGTGAGCGACAATTGAAATTGAATCAGTGAAACCGTTGGAGAACAGCGCCATGACGAACGCATCTACCCCTCAAGGAAATGCCAGTATTCCTGATGAGAATCGCGGCAAAATTCTACAACGCGGTGGAGAAGAATTACTGGTTGAAAAATTAGACGATCGCTTTGCAGTGAATGCGACTTCTAAACAGCAGGCTTGGGATTTGGTGAATAAAGTTCCAGTTCAGATCAATCCGGGTGCGGCTCCTCCTCAATTGACAGAATTTATTGTCGATCCGGCACAAAAAGATCAAGTCTTAAATCAAGTTCGCTCTGATGCTCAGGTGAACTATGCGAGTCATGTTTATCAGGTTCAGGGTAGCCCTGGTTCTCAACTTTATGTGACGAATCAAATTACGATTCAATTCGATCCTGCTGTCAAAGCTGAAACGATGAGCGCGATCGCGCAAGAATTTGGTTTAGAACAGGTGAAACAGATTGCAGGAATTCCAAATACTTTCGTGTTTCAACTGACCGCAGATTCAAAAGAGAATCCGCTGAAAATTACAAATCGGCTCATTTCGCGATCGGAGATTCTTACTGCCGAACCTAATATCATTGTTCGCCAGCAAGCGCACTATCGCCCCAAAGATTCGCTGTATTCAAAGCAATGGCATCTGAATCATTCAGGCGGGCAAGATCTGGCAACTGGAGCGCATGTATTTGCAGAGCAAGCTTGGGATATTACACGTGGAAGTCGATCGATTGTCGTTGCTGTGATGGATGATGCTATTGATCTGGGTCATCCTGACTTTCAAGGCTTGGGTAAGGTTGTTGCGCCGAGGGACTTTAAGGGCAGAGACTTTAATCCAGCACCAGAGGACTTGGGTGAAGATCATGGCACTTCTTGTGCAGGCGTTGCGGTCGCTGAAGAGAATGGATTTGGGACAGTGGGAGCGGCTCCGGGCTGTGCTTTGATGCCGATTCGGACAACGGGATTTTTGGATGATCAAACGATCGAGGATTTATTTGGTTGGGCAGTCGATCGAGGTGCTTCAGTCATTTCTTGCAGTTGGGGACCGAGTGCTGTTTACTATCCGTTATCTTTGCGCCAAAGAGCAGCAATTACTCGTGCTGCGACCGAAGGGCGGGATGGAAAAGGCTGTGTAATTGTCTTCGCTGCCGGCAATGCCAATCGTCCGACCAATGGAACCATTAATGAATCGGGCTGGCGGAACAATGCAATTAGCGGTAGGACGAGTTGGTTAGGTGGTTTTACTGTGCATCCTGACGTGATCGCGGTTTCGGCTTCTACTAGCTTGAATAAGAAAGCAGCCTATAGTAACTGGGGGGCTGAAATTTCAGTGTGTGCGCCGAGTAACAATGCTCCTCCCGGAATGGGACTGCCGGGAATTGGGTATGTGGCAACGCCTCCAGAAGTTCGGACTGCACTGCGCGGTTTGGGGATTGTCACTGCCGATCGACGAGGAAACGAGGGCTATGATACGGGCGATTTTACTTACGGATTTGGTGGAACGTCGAGTGCTTGCCCTTTGGTTGCAGGCGTTGCTGCATTAGTACTGTCTGCAAATCCAGATCTGACGGCTCAAGAAGTGCGTCAAATCTTGCAACAAACCGCCGATAAGATTGTTGATCCAGATCCAGATCCGCAGTTTGGACTGCGCAAAGGAACGTATGAAGCGAGCGGTCGCTGTGATTGGTTTGGCTATGGGAAAGTTAATGCGGCGAAAGCAACTCAAGCCGCGATCGCGAGAAGAGTCTCGTTAACGGTTGCGCGATCGCTGGTGGTTGAGAATAGCAAGATGGTGATGATTCCTGACAATAGCTCGGTTGGAATTGCGAGCGAAATTCAGATCAACGAGTTTGCAACGATCAAAGATATTCAAGTCACCGTCAACATTACACACGATTTCCTGGGTGATATTGAAGTCAGTTTAGTTTCGCCTTCAGGCAGCGAAACGTTACTCCAAGGTCGCACGCTCGGACGGCAGACGGTGCTGAATCGAACTTATTCTCTGCAAACGACACCGCCGTTGAGAAGAATGCTAGGACAGCCAGTACAAGGGCGTTGGCAGTTGCGAGTGGTTGATGCGATCGCAAATGATACCGGGATTATCAATAGCTGGAAATTAGCGATCGGGGTTTAGCAGATGATAGGAGATTATCAATAGCTGGAAATTAGTGATCGAGGTTTAGCAAATCTTAGTTGAAAACTTTCTCAAGACTTTCAGCCTGTAATGGTTATTTGACGTAATAGCTATTACAGGCTGAATTCTCATGTAAGAGAAATACTAATAATAAATAGAAGGTGATTAGCAACTTCTAATTGAATCGAATGAATCCTTTTCCAGATATATATAATTCTGTGGAGCAACCAATGACTTTGAGATATGTTCCAAATCAATATATTGGCTAAGTTGATAAACTTCACCTATCTCTATAGCAACTCCTTGATTCATATCGCCATAATAGTTCTGAAACGCCCCCTTATCTATTCCTGCGACTTCTTTGTAAGATTTCCATAATTCTGTTGGAGCTGCCACCTGAATTTTTTGAATTTTAAAGTATCCAATCACCTTTTTGATTGGAGCGGTTGCATAAATTACGACGTAGGAAATATCTAATGAGAAGCGAGTTTTACGAAACTCTACTCTCTTCTTTCCATCTAGAATTAGTTGTGCGAACTCTGGATGAATAGACATTAAGGCTGCTTTATAATCTGTTCTTTTAACCATATTGCTGCTTTGAAAGATAGACTAGCGATGGATTGAGGCGCTTTCTTAATAATGTTCTGATCTATTAAAGCTTTCAGAGAGATTGTTGTGGTATTAGAGCGAGATAAACGAAAAAGAACGACAAGAACTTCCCCTTTTTTACACATTCCTTCAATTTCAGGATATGTATAAACTGTCCTTTTCCCAACAGCTCTAGCGATCTGATCAGGATTACTAGAAACAATTATATCTTCGACTACCCCATAAGTGGTAACGCCGCTTTGAATTCCTGAACGGTAGAAGAAAACAATATCGCCAAGAGCAATTTTTCTAATATTGGAATGGCACAAATAGGCTTTACGGATGCCATTGCCAAAGGGGTGTTTTCCTGGCAGTAATTCCAATTGCGCTTCTGCCTCTGGAAGAAGTATCTTGTGATATTTGGGGACAATTGGGATTAGAAATGAATTGGCATTATCAAACTTAACTTGGTTCGGACCAAATTTAATATTGAACTCTAAAGGCGTTAAAACGCTGTATTCTTCGTCTGAAAACTTAAGCATTTTGAGAAGAACACACTCAC
This sequence comes from Leptolyngbya sp. UWPOB_LEPTO1, assembly GCF_017302695.1. NCBI lineage: Bacteria > Bacillati > Cyanobacteriota > Cyanophyceae > Leptolyngbyales > Leptolyngbyaceae > Leptolyngbya > Leptolyngbya sp. UWPOB_LEPTO1. The sequence continues at coordinate 218,535 of NZ_JAFLCJ010000008.1, forward strand.
CCCTATTGGAGGTGCTGATAATCTGAAATCCAAAGTTATTTAAGAGATTTAGCAGTTCAACTTGCTTTTCAAAAGTTGTAATGTAAATTGATGCTTGTTGATTCTGATCCGCATAATCAAAGATGGTTTTGAGCAGTAATTCGCCAAACCGATACCCGCGCCAATTCTCGGAAATCTTAAAGCTACATATCTTTAAGCAGGGTTCAGGCATACCTTCGTACTCCGGCGCATCGTTAGGCTTGATAATACAAATGCCGCCGATTTTGCCAATGTCAGGCTCAATAGTCCAAACTGGTCGGTGTTGGAGCTTACATTTCCTGAACCATTCATCGAATTCTTGGTAGTCTAATCGAAAAGAGTCAAAGATTGGGTCTTCTAAGTCTATGTCATGAGCATAACGACTTTGAACAGCAGGGGGTGGGAAAGGTATGACTGGGAAGAGTGACCGGATGATTAGAATGGCTTCATCAGGAGTTGCAACACGACTTGCTAATCCTAATTGGGCTGCTTTTTTATGGAGAGCTACATCGTTTGTGACTAAATAATCTACTGCATCTGCATCTACAGCAGACAGAAGCGTTAAGTCGATCTGATCATGCTTGTTGAGAGTTGCAATTGAGAGAGAATCTTGGATTTTCTTTGTAAATCCTGGGGGACTAGGCAAAAGAGGATACTTATCAAGAAGTACCTCACGCATTTGCCAGCGCTTCTTGTTTTTATCTCCACTTAATTCCTGAATAGATGCGCTATGTATGTAATACTGCTGTTGCCCTTCGTTAAAGCGTCGTAATAACTCAGTGATTAAGGGAGTGCCAAGCTCAATATTTTCTAGCTCAGTTGGTTCTGCTGGAATGATTATATTTGTGTCTAGTAGAAATTTCATTGCTTTACACCACTATGAATTCCAATAGCGTTAGTAATGTAAAGCACTTTGACAATTTCTTGGAATATGACTCTCAATCTGGTTAGATATCGACTTCGTTAGAAGTTGTACTCCTCTGAGAATGGAGCAGAGCAGGATATTTAGTGAGATGGCGATCATCGCTGATGTTTAACGGTGAATCGTTAAATGGGCGAAAAATTAAATTGCTCTCTACATTGAGGTCTAGCCTAATGCGCTACGCAAATCTGGAGTCGATCGCTCCACTGTTGCGCCAATTTTCCTAGAGAAGCACGATCGCTTTCCCAAATCTTGTCCCAATCTAATTTCCACTCGCTTAACTGACGCTGTAGATCAACTAATTCAGTTGCAATCTGAAAATCAGTTTCTAAATCGATCGTGGGTACTGTCCATTCAATTAAATACTGGCTCTCTCGCACCAAATGCCGTGCGACCTGTCCATCCTCGCCACTATTCGCCAGGGTTTGAATTCTGGTCAAATTCAGCGTGATACTTTCCAACTGAGCCGCACGATTTGTTTGCAGGTAACGTTGCTTTAAAGCATCCCAGTTGATTCCCATTGCACACCACCTAATAATCGATAAACAACTTCATCAATCTGCGATCGAATTCTCGGATCTTCTACGTTCATCGAGCGATTATTTGCACTTGCTCGAATATTAATAATTGATTCATACCCAACGGTCTGGCTGAATGGATACCAATCTGCTCCCCAGAGGTCAGATTGTCGGCTTCCATCTCCCAGCAAAAATTTCTCGCAATCTGCATGAAGTTCTCCGCCTCCTGCCAGTATTCCTTGCTCTACATCTACTGCCAACTTAACATAGATACCTAATTCTTCTAGCATTGAAGTCATTTGCTCAGAAGTTGCACGAGTCCGAATAATCTCAATCATATCGATCTAATCAATACCGACAATCCTGCGTAAGAACTCGTTTCTTCAACAGAATGCTGCTCACTAATTCTATTTTCTCACTTTATAGAGGATAGGCTCGGTAGAAATCATTTTGCGATCGCAAATGATACCGGGATTATCAATAGCTGGAAATTAGCGATCGGGGTTTAGCTGCTGCCAGATCCGGTGATGCGTCGAACTGAAATTCTCGCTCCGCCGGATGGATTCATCGTCATCCTTCACGCTTGAACCGCTAAAATATAGGATGTTCGTCGTTTTGGCGGCTCAACTTGGGCTGAAAAAGCGCATAAAACTAACTTTATTCAACTTGGATTTGGGGCAGAGTCCGCAAATCCAAATTGCTGTCACGAGGAATTCCTTATATGGTCGAGAGTCGAGATAGAACGCCCACCGCCCAGGAAACCTTTGCTCAAATGGCACAGGCGGCTGGATTGCGGGGACGGATACTGGTAACGATCGGGCTTTTGGTGTTCGTTCGACTGGGAATTTTTATCCCGCTTCCCGGTATCGATCGAGCCGCCTTTTCACAAGCGATTCAAAGCAATAGTGCGCTGAGTTTTGTAGACTTATTCGCCGGGGGCGGTTTGAGAACCTTGGGTCTATTTGCCCTAGGGATTCTTCCCTTCATTAACGCCTCGATTATTATTCAACTGCTCACGGCTGCGATTCCTTCTCTAGAAGACTTGCAGAAGAATGAAGGCGAGGCAGGTCGGCGGAAGATTTCCCAGATTACCCGCTATGTGTCCGCCGGGTGGGCTGTGGTACAAAGTACACTTTTAACGATCGGGTTATTACGACCGTTCGCTGAAAGCTGGAGTCCCATGTTCGTTGTGGAAACCGTGTTGGCGTTGACGGCTGGCTCTATGTTTGTCATGTGGGCAGGCGAACTGATCACCGAACGCGGTATTGGTAACGGTGCTTCCCTGTTGATTTTCTTGAACATTGTTGCCACTTTGCCGAATACATTAGGTCAGGCATTCGACTTAGCGCAAACGGGCGATCGCGCAGTCGTCAGTAGTGTCGTAATTCTCCTGCTGGTCTTCCTGGCAATGGTGGTTGGGATTGTCTTCGTTCAGGAAGGGACAAGACGGATTCCGATCATTTCAGCGCGTCGGCAAGTTGGACGACGCGTCATGATGGAAAGAAGCAGTTATCTACCCTTACGCCTCAACCAAGGCGGTGTGATGCCGATCATTTTTGCCTCGACCGTGTTGACGATTCCGGTGATTATTGCCCAATCGTTTAATAATGCAGATCTGGCAAACTTCATTGGCAAATATTTAGGTCCGGCTTCGATTTGGCATAACTTGCTGTACTTTGTGCTGATTCTGTTCTTTAGCTTTTTCTATGCGTCGCTGATTATGCAGCCGGATGATATGGCGAAGAACTTGAAAAAAATGGGATCGAGCATTCCAGGGATTCGCCCGGGGAATGCAACCACGGAGTACATTGAGGGCGTACTGAATCGTTTGACCTTCTTAGGTGCTATCTTCTTAGGAATCGTGGCGATCGTGCCTTCGATTATCGAAAATGCTACGCCTGTTAAGGTTTTCCAAGGCTTTGGGGCGACTTCATTGTTGATTTTGGTCGGGGTCGCGATCGACACTGCTAAACAGATCCAGACATATGTGATCTCTCAACGTTATGAAGGAATGGTGAAACAATAGTGGCGCGACTGATTTTTGTAGGACCTCCTGGAGCCGGAAAAGGGACTCAATCCAAGTTTTTGGCGGATGCTCATCAGATTCCGCATATCTCGACTGGAGATATTCTCCGGGAGTCCGTGGCTGCGAAAACGTCGCTCGGTGTGCAGGCTCAAGGCTATATGGATCGCGGGGAATTAGTTCCGGATCAGTTAGTGATTGATTTGATTCGGGAACGTCTGAGCAAGCCGGATGCACAATCGGGCTGGATTTTAGATGGATTTCCTCGCAATGTGGCACAGGCTGAGTTCTTAGATGCCTTGCTGAGTGAGTTACATCAAGGCTGCGATCGAGTGGTGAATTTTGATGTTCCAGATCCGGTACTGCTGGTTCGGCTTTTGAGCCGGGGTCGGAAGGATGATAACGAAGAAACAATTCGTCGTCGTCTAGAAGTCTATCGAGAGCAGACTGCACCCTTGATTAGCTACTATGAGTCTCAGCAGAAGTTAGTCACAGTCGATGGCGATCAATCGATGGATGAAGTCGCTGCAGCATTGAATCAGGTTGTCGCTTAGCTTTGTTTGATGAAATGAACCTGGCTCGATTTGTTCGATCGAGCCAGGTTTTTGTTTGTAAATCAATCTATCAATTTAGGCAGAAAGCACTGGGTGTAGCGGATATGATGCTCTTATTCATCCTGGAAACGAAAGCCTACCTATGACCCCAACGCTCTTTGGTCGATGGCAAACTCGCATTCTGCTGTTATCTACGATCGGGGTGTTCGTCACTCTTCCCTTCTCCCTAGGCATAATAGCTGAGCCATCTGATAATTACCTTGGGATTCTGATTTGGATCGCAATTCTAGGATTAGGCTGGGATGTTCTGTACGACAGAATTCAAAAATTTCGCTGGGATCGGGATTGGCCCGCGAGTTTTCAGTTGCTTGCAGGAATCTGGGAAGGACTCTTTCTGCTCTTTGTGTTGAATGGATTGGAAATCGCTTTGCCTGGAGTTGAGAGCATCCCGATCGAGATGGGTATCTTCATTTTCCATTACAGTCTTGTTTGGCTCACAGTGTTTATTGCTTCCCAGAGCCTGATGCGAGTTTTCTTTCCACGCTGGCGATTCCGTGGAGGTAAATGGCTCTAAATGTATGGAATTTTAAGCGTTGCAGGATTACCTTTAGCTGATCCAGTCTATCTTTTTAGCCTGATTCTTGGATTGATCTTTGTGGCAATGAAGCTTGCAACTTGGTTGCGGTTGCCGATGATCGTTCTCTTGATTGTATTCGGTGCGATCGTAGGAATGAATGGCTTGGGCTTGATCGCGCGGGATGCTCAACTGATTTTGCTAGAGCGAATTGGATTGCTCTACATTATGCTTTTAGCAGGACTAGGATTGCAGCTCGATTTCCTCCATCATGCAGGTAAGAAAGTCCTCACCTTTGGGCTGCTAACGTTTGGTGTGCCTTTTGCGATCGGCTTTGTGACTGGACAGGTTCTAACTCAGAATTTACTCGTTGCAGTACTGCTGGGGATTCTTTACTCGCCGCATACTTTAATGGCATATCCCATTGTTGTTGCATTTGGGATTGGGCAGCAAGAAGCAGTTTCTGTTGCAGTGGGCGGATCAATCATCACGACAGTTCTAACCCTAATGGCATATGCGATCGTGAAAGCAATTCAAACTGGGGGAATTGGAATCGACCTGTGGATCAAACTGCTTGTCCTGCTGCCGATCGTGATCGTTAGCTGCTTGAAAGGATTACAGTATCTAGCACAGCGGGTGATCAAAGATGAAACCCATCCTCAGCACGCATTCGTATTTGTGCTTGCGGCAATGTTTTTAACTGCAAGTCTGACTCATGCCATTGGCGTAGATGCCATTGTGGGTGCGTTTATTGCAGGGTTAGCTTTAAGTCGCTCCGTGCCGAGTCAGCTCATGCAGCAGCTTGAATTTGTGGGGAATAGCTTATTTATTCCGATTTTTGCTTTGTCAGTTGGCGTGTTATCTGATCCAAATGTCCTGATTCAGCATCCAGAAAACTTAGGTATTGCAGCTTTCGTGATTCTGGGTGCAGTTGGGGCAAAATTTTTAGCAGCTTGGCTGACTGGATATTGTTTCAAATATGATTGGGCAGCCATTTTTACGATGTTTGGCTTAACAATGTCGCGATCGGCGTTAGTCCTCGTCATTGCTTTATTTGGGCGCAATGCTGGTTTACTTAGCTCCGGAGTATTTAATGCGATCGTTGCTTACATTGCGGTCACTTGCTTAATCGGACCTGTCATTACAACCGTTGCAGGCAAAGCGATCGCCGCACGTTAGGGGGCTTGATTTTGAACCCAGCGTAACCATTGAGTAAACGATCTCAAACCATTCAAAGGCTTGATGCCCGGAACCTGCGCCGTGCTCAGATCATCGACGGCAACCAATGCTGCATACTGAAGTCCTAAGAAGCTATCGACGGCTGCATAGGGACCTCCCAAGGTCATTGCCCCTGCTGCATACATCCGTCCTGCACCATTTCTCATGCCATGCATTTCAAACTGATTTGAGACTGAGAGCCGTTTCGTGGGATTGAGATCGAGCTTATACCGCAGCACCAAATCTTTGAGCAAGGGGCTAAACTGAACCTCATTGGTGAGTCCTGTGGCATCAATCAAAAAATCGACTTTGATCATCTGCTCATTGTTCTGAGCTTCGGCTTTGTCTAATACATCAATGCGTAAGCGATCGTGCTCTCGCTGCAAATCCTTGATCTCGCCAAACAGAATCCGATACCAACCGGAACGAATCCCTTGATCAATCATGTCCTGCCAGTCGTGACGGTCTGCCGTAGTTGTCCCGCCCCAATCACTAAGTAACCGTTTCCGTTCTTCAGGGGGTGCTTTTTCTAAAGCTTCTCTAAGTTCACCGCCCCAACATGCTTTGGGCCAATTAAACGGCTGAAGCTCTTGGTGATTTTTCACAAGACGAGTTGAGCTTTGATAGCGATGTCCTTGAGAGACGGGCGATCGCATCATGTGAATCAACTGAATCTTCGTATCTTCGTATTTTCGCATTTCATCAATGCGTTGAATGATCCGAGAGGCAACAATGCCCCGACCTTGCAACACAACAACTCCGCCGCCTCGTTGTTTGAGCTGCTGATAGACATGTTGATGGTCTTCATAGGCATTGACAACTAAACGATCGTCAAATGCTTCTTGAGTCTTTTCACGATAGGTAGTCACAAGCGGCAGATACCGCAGTGCAGGATATCCGATCGCAATCTGGACATAACGCGCAACCACATAATGATAGCTCCGTCCACTCGCACTACTGCGTGAATAAGCAATCACATAGCGATCGTCTGTGGTTTTGCGAATGGCTCGTACATCACCATAGCGAAACATCTGCTGCCATCCTATTCGGCGGGTTTCACGATCGATCGACGCAAAGACATTCCCCGACTTAGGTGTATAGGTTTCGATGCCTGTCGGCTCTGAAAAAACTTGGTAGAGCAGCTTGAACGCATGACCAAGCTGACCTTTTCCCAAATCTGACCAGGCTTCTCGCAGTGCATAGCTAGGAAATCCCCAGATATTATCTGGGCAAGAATCCGAGTTCGATCGTAATCGTTCATGCGGTGGAATTTGAGAAAATTCGCACAGTTGTTGATAGTTCCAATAGGGCTTCTGTTCTGAGTCGAGACGAAGCTTGCCCTGTTGATCGAATTGCACCTTACCTAAGACACGAATCTGATCGGCTCGAATTCCAGATAGCCTGAGCAAATTTGCCCAAATATAGCTCCCCAATCCACCGCCAACCGCTGCAAAATCAATTTGCTCAACCTCAATCCGATCTCGGTCTAAATCCGAGAGGGAAATGTGTTCAGCTTGAATGAACCAAGGAGGCGGAAAGCTAGATTGTGTGCGAGCAGGTGCAGAAGGTGCAGCGACAGAGATACGCGACGGAAACTGGGTGCGAAGAATGGAAACCTGAAACGGGCCTACTTGTAGCACATCGCCATCGACTAAAGCTGCCTGCGTCTGAGCGCGACCATTCACAAAGAGTCCATTACTACTGTGTTGATCGCTGACTATCAAGTTCCCGTCTTTCCACTCGATCAGGGCATGAAACCGTGAAACTTGTAGACTATTGAGAATCACATGCTGGTGATCAGGAATGCCCTGTTGGCGCATCGTTTCTGAACTTCGCCCAATGGCGATCGGAGTGACCGCAACGATTTCTTGCTCAGCTTCAGTAACAGGATCATTCCAAAAGAGAGTAACGGTAACTGGCATACTTTCGTTAGTTTAGGGAATATAGATAGAAGCTCCATGTAAAAAGAAGCCATCTTTCGGACAGCGTCCATTAAATTTTGTGGCTTCCTCGTAGGTATAGCCTGATGCACAGTGCGGGCAAGTCAGGGGCAAGGCAGATGTTGGAGCACCTTCCGCTTTGAGATCCGCAGGCGCGGTTGGAGCAATCACGATCGGGGTGTGGAGCACAACCGAGATCTGGAACACTCGTCTGCCGAGCTGCAATTCTCCATCATGATCAAGTGGCACAGGTACGTCATCCACCCAATTCCCGTACAGCTTAGGAGGATTGCTTTTGCCTTTGAGATTGCGGAGATAAAACTGGTCTGCAGGGGGGGCAAAGTAGATTTCGACATGTAACTTCGATACGGTTAAGTCTTCCTGTGTGATCGAAGGCAAGACTAAATCACAAGTGACTGGATCTCGACCAATTCGCAATTGCGGGTGAGCAATTCCAGGGTGAGTAGAGTAGAGAGTGCGAGTCATCGTGCCCTTGTTCCAGGTAAGAATCAACTCTTTCATGTTCGATGTCAATTTTATGAGAGTAGAACGGGGTAGCATCTCATCTTGCAATGACTACTGAATGCTGTAGAGCGATTCTGCATTGTTATGGGTAAATTTTCATCACGGATGAGGACGTTGCTTGAATCTAGCGCGCTCCTACAATATTTATCACGCCGTCCTTTTTAGAAAACGTTACATCAACAAAATAATACAAACGAATCTGTAGAATAACTATCTCGTTGCATCCACGGCTCTCGCTCAAAGCAGTCTCAGATCCGATCTCTCCAAATTCGTTGAGCCTTTGCTCCGGCTCAGCTTTACTTTTGGCTAGAATTGTCAACCCAATTGAATCCGATTGAAGTCAGCGTATGCAGATCCCCAACTATTACGCTCGCACGGAAACGAATCAACGCGATAACACTGTGTTTTTCTTGCTCGACGATCGAGCCGAACAGATTCCCGTTTTGGTGGTTGCAGATGGGATGGGAGGATATGAGCATGGCGAGGATGTCAGCTGTCAAGTCGTTTTAAAAGTAGAAGATTTTCTTAAGCTAAAAAAATCGCCTGTCGAATGCATTCAACGAGGCGATTACCATGACGTTTGACCTTGTAAAGACGTAAAAGCGTTTAAGCTCTTACGGTTGCTTCTTGATTCAGACGCAACGGGGTTAGGCGACGACTAATGCGTTGAGTTTGCTGAGAATTGCATCAGTGTTCTTCTTCGCATCGCCAAAAAGCATGTGAGTGTTTTCCTTGTAGAACAGGGGGTTTTCAACGCCTGCATATCCACTGCCTAAACTCCGCTTTAGCACGATCGTTGTTTTTGCTTTCCAAACTTCCAGAACAGGCATTCCCGCGATCGCACAATCCGGATCTTCGACAGCGCTAGGATTCACCGTATCATTTGCCCCAATCACTAAAACGACATCCGTTTCAGGAAAATCGTCATTGATTTCGTCCATTTCTAGCACAATATCATAGGGCACTTTTGCTTCTGCTAGTAACACATTCATATGTCCTGGAAGTCTTCCGGCAACCGGATGAATGCCAAACCGAACCTTGATTCCGCGATCGCGCAAAATCTTCGTGATTTCAGAAATCGCATGCTGTGCTTGTGCAACTGCCATGCCGTAGCCTGGAACAATGATTACGCTACTAGCATTTTCTAATTGCTCGACTGTGTCTTCTAGCGAAATCGATTTCGCTTCTCCCGTCATCTCTTTTGCCTGAGCACTCTTCCCAGTTCCAAAGCCGCCCAAGATGACACTGATAAACGATCGATTCATTGCTTTACACATGATGTAGCTTAGAATCGCGCCACTACTGCCAACTAATGCGCCCGTAATGATGAGCAAATCATTTGACAACATAAATCCAGCAGCAGCAGCAGCCCAGCCAGAGTAACTATTCAACATCGAAATCACGACGGGCATATCTGCACCCCCGATCGCCATCACCAGATGCACGCCGAGAACTCCAGCTAGCACACTCATGATCAGCAATGCCAACGTCGAATCATGATTCAAAAACTGTGCGCCCAAAGCAACACTTGCACCGAGTAAACCAAGGTTCAGAATGTGCCGTCCTGGAATCATTAACGGCTTACTGCTAACTAAGCCTCGAAGCTTACCAAAAGCAACGATCGAGCCTGTAAATGTCACTGCTCCGATAAACACACCAATAAAGACTTCGACTTGGTGAATCGTTGCTTCGGCTCCCGTTAAAGTCTGCGGTTGAAGATGGTTCGCAATTCCAACGAGTACAGCTGCCATCCCGACAAAGCTATGCAGCATGGCAACTAGCTCAGGCATTTCAGTCATTGCAACTCGCCCTGCGAGAATTGCGCCGATAATCGCTCCCGGCACAATCACAGTCGCGAGAATTCCATACCCTGTCACATCACTGCGGAGAATGGTTGCGAGAAACGCGATCGCCATTCCAGCAATTCCATACCCATTCCCTTTCTGAGCCGTTTCCTGGTTAGAAAGTCCGCTCAAACTCAAAATGAACAAAGCACTCGCGGCAATGTACGCCACATTAGAAAGACTATCAAACATGGCTCACCTCTATTTCTGGAACATTTTGAGCATCCGCTGAGTGACTAAGAAGCCACCCGCGATATTGATGGTGCCGATCAGAATTGCGATCGCGCCTAAAATGGTCGTTGCAGAAGTGGCAGTTCCCGAAATCTGCAGCATTCCACCCAAGATGATGATGCCGCTAATCGCATTCGTCACACTCATCAAAGGCGTATGCAGTGCGGGTTTCACATTCCAAATCACTTGCCATCCCACAAAGCACGCCAGTACAAAGACGGTAAAGTGGCTGAGGAACGATACAGGCGCGATCGTGCCAATTCCAAGCAAGCCCAATCCGAAGAGAACTGTCCAAATCCAGCTTGTGGATTTGCGAACCTTTGAGACTTCAGCTTTGACTTCAACCTTCAAGGCTTCAGCTTTCGGTGCGGGTTCAACTTTCGAGGTGGGTTCAACTTTCGGCAAAGGCTCGACTTTTTCACCTTGATGTAGAACCAAAGCACCTCGAATCACTTCGTCTTCTAAATCCACGTGATAGTGATCATTTCTGCCCATGTCATCGAGCAAATGACACAGATTTTTGCCATAAAGCTGACTGGCTTGAGCCGCCATCCGACTCGGCAAATCCGTTAGACCAATGATCGTTACCCCATGATGCCGAGCAATCTGTCCCGGAGTTGTCACTTCGCAGTTTCCACCCTGCTCTGCTGCCAAATCAACGACAACTGAGCCTTCTTTCATGCTCTCTACCATTTCTTTGGTAATCAAGGTGGGAGCTTTCTTGCCGGGAATCAGAGCGGTTGTAATGATGATATCGACTTCTTTCGCCTGAGCCGCGAACAGTTCCATCTCTGCCTTGATAAATTCAGGACTCATGGTTTTGGCATAGCCGCCTTGTCCAGTGCCATCTTCCTCAAATTCCAATTCGAGGAATTCTGCCCCTAAGCTTTCCACTTGTTCTTTCACGACGGGGCGAGTATCGAAGGCGCGCACAATTGCACCGAGCGATCGTGCGGTTCCCACCGCTGCCAATCCGGCAACTCCTGCGCCAATTACCATTACCTTTGCAGGTGGAACCTTGCCAGCCGCCGTAATTTGTCCGGTAAAAAATCGTCCAAAATGTTCAGCCGCCTCAATCACCGCGCGATATCCAGCGATGTTTGCCATCGAACTGAGTGCATCTAATTTCTGAGCGCGGCTGATCCGTGGCACGGCATCCATCGCGAGCACGGTCGCTTTACGATCGGCTAAATGCTTGATTAATTCTGGATTCTGAGCCGCCCAAATAAAACTAATTAAGGTTGCCCCTTCATGTAATAAATCGGCTTCATGTTTGTTTAAGCTGGAATTCCAAGTTGGCGGACGAACTTTCAGCACTAGATCTGCATAAGACCAGAGCGTTTCAGTATCGACAATGATTCGGCAACCGGCATCTAAATAAGCTTGATTTGAAAAGTTTGCAGCTTCTCCGGCTCCCGATTCAACTAATACTTCAAATCCATATTTCTGTAAGATCTGAGCCGTGTCAGGTGTTGCGGCGACTCGGCATTCGCCTAGATAAATCTCTTTTGGAATTCCAATTTTTCTATACAGGGCAGGGGTTTGATCGGGTGTCCGCTCTGCCCCTGATTCTTTATCGATCGCGATCGTCATAGCATCTCCTGATATGTGGAGGTTTGTAACAACATGTCCCTTAATTCCCAAGCCTTTCTCATTCATACTCGAAAACACAAGGCGAGGTGTCGCTTGTGTTTCAAAAAGTAATTTCTGAGGCAAAGGTTCAGAAATTATAGAGTCAGTATATGAGCGACAAGATGTAAGTTTGTATGAGTTTAAATATCTGAAGAAAAATGCAAATCTAAATTAATAAAATTGCGATAAAAACATAGAGATTTACATAGAAATTTACAACTTTCAATACGTCTGATTCATTTCGAGCAGCGTTAAACACGCAAGATTTTGCCGACCTGGACTAATATTCTTGTTCTAAACTAGATAGAGATATTAATGAGATGTCTAACACTCGGGAACGAATCCTGGGCAAAACTCGTCGCCGTGGAGTAGCCCCTCACGCAACAGTTCCTGCTAATCTCAATGTTGAATGAACTTAACCCCTAATCTATTTTTTTCTATGCTGCTGAAAGGATGTTCAATGCGTCGCACGGTTTCAACTCTCGCGATTGCGGGAAGCTTAATCGCTGCGGCTCCCCTGGTTGCGTTCGCTCAAGGTCTGCCCGGATTGACAATCTTCAGCGGCGTTGAAGCGAAAAACCAACTCAGCTATCGACTCGACTTTGGTGGAAATAGCGGCTCCTGGGATCGCTATCGGTTTCGCATCGGGCGAGAAAAAGTGAAACTCGCGATCGCTCAATTTGCGATCGACTACCCCAACTACTTCAAAGGCACGTTCGATCCGAAAGAAGTTGAACTTTTAGTCAATGACAAAAAAGTTGAGATCGATGAAGTCAAATGGGAGAAAGAAAACTACGTGATTGAGATTTTCCCGAAAGAACCTGTTCCGGCAGGTTCCAATGTCGAAATCATCTTCTCAAACGTCAAGAATCCCAATAGCGGCGGCATGTTCTACTTCAACTGTCGCATCCTCACCCCTGGAGATGTTCCTCTTCTGCGGGATCTTGGAACCTGGATCGTTACGATTCAGTAACCGAAAATCATGATACTCTAGTAGACTGTGACTTTTCCCGCAGTCTACTATTTTTTTTGCTTGGGATTTATTATTCACTGGAGCCACGGACATGACGAAGCGTACCCTCGGCGGAACAAGCCGCAAACGCAGACGAGTATCGGGATTTCGCGCTCGGATGCGAACCAAAAACGGACAGAAAGTCATTCAAGCGCGTCGTCGCAAAGGGCGGCTTCGCCTCTCGGTTTCGACTTCTTGAGTTGTTACCTCAGGAAAATAGGCTCAGACATCGACGAGATTTTGATGCTGTTTATCAGCGCGGATTTCGTCGAGGATCGCGCTGTTTTACGCTCAGAGTGCTAAAAACGCCTGAGCAACCGACCCAGATTGGCATTTCAATCAGCAAAAAGGTCAGCAAGCGAGCCGTCATCCGCAACCGAATTAAACGTCAAGCGAGAGCAATTTTGCGGAATTTCTTGCCGCGTCTGAACGCTGGATTCTCGATCGTGATCGGAGTCCGGATCGAGGCGGTTGAGTGTGATTACCCTCAATATCTGCAAGAATTAGAGCAGTTATTGATAAAAGCTGAGGTGCTGAATGGCAGTTAAAGAAGAAGTCTTCTACGAAGGTGGCCCTCACATTGGGGATCTCATTATCAATGTGCTGCTTGGGTTCACGGTGATTTGCTTGCCGTTGACCGTTGGTGCGATCGTGCGTGCCCTTTGGTTGCGCTATCGGATTACGAATCGACGGATCAGTGTGACGGGCGGCTGGCAAGGGCGCGATCGTGCCGACGTGATTTATTCCGAAATTACGAAGGTCGTAACCGTACCGCGTGGGATCGGATCTTACGGCGATATGGTGTTGACGCTTCGAGATGGCAGCCGTGTTGAACTACGCGCTGTGCCTAAGTTTCGGGACGTTTACGATTTCATTAACGAGCGGCTTTCTGAGCGCGCCAAAAAAGTCAGTGGAAGTCTCGGAAGTCAACCCTAGACGCTACACTGTATTTGACAATTTAAGCATTTGACAAAAATTGCCTCAGGAATTGTCACAGTCAAACTTTAGATCCTATTAGGTAGACGTAAAGCGAATGGACTTTGGTGTTAGCTTCCTATCCAATAACGTGATGCTGCCGATCCTGGATTTTTTCTATGGGATCGTGCCGAGCTATGGTTTGGCGATCGTGGCGTTGACTTTAGTCATTCGCTTTGCCCTCTATCCCTTGAGTGCTGGTTCCATCCGTAGTATGCGTCGCATGAAGGTGACTCAGCCTGTCATGCAAAAGCGCGTGAAAGAAGTTCAGGCGAAATATAAAGACGATCCTGCCAAACAGCAGGAAGAAATGAGTGCGCTTTACAAGGAGTTTGGTAATCCTCTAGCAGGCTGTTTGCCTGTTGTGTTGCAGATGCCCATTCTCTTTGCCTTGTTTGCGACTCTGAGAGGATCGCCTTTCTCGGATGTGCCTTACACGGTGAATTTTCAAATTGCGCCTCAGGCTCAAGTTGAACAAGTTGCACCGCAAGCTTTTATTACTGCCCCTCAGAATATTTACTTGGCAGATGGCGTTCACTCAAAAATTACTGCGATCGCTCCTGCTGGGACAAAGCTCGCCGTCGGTGAGAAAACGAAAATCGAGTTTCAAACCGTCGAAGGCAAGCCATTTAGTGCCCTGCAATCTGAGTATCCTGACAGTCGTTTAGTTCCGAAGTTCAAAGCAACGGTTGGAGCGGAGCGCATCAAGATTAATGAGGATGGCACGATCGAAGCTCTTCAGCCCGGAGATGCAACGGTTCAAGCGTTTATTCCTGGACTGGCAGCCGATAAAGGATTCCTGTTCATCGATCAGCTAGGTCACGTCGGCGCGATCGATCCAGATGGCACATTGCACTGGGACATCATTGGGATGGTGCTGTTCTTTGGGATTAGCCTTTACATCAGTCAATTGATTTCCGGTCAAGGCTCAACGGGTAATGCTCAGCAAGACACAGTGAATAAGATTACGCCTGTGATTTTCTCTGGCATGTTCTTGTTCTTCCCCTTGCCTGCAGGTGTGTTGATGTACATGGTGCTGGCAAACATTTTCCAGACGGCTCAAACCTTCATTTTGTCGCGTGAACCTTTGCCTGAACATCTCCAGAAGCTGGTGGATGCCGAAGCTGCGGCGACGGCAAAAGCAGGGGGTGGAGCGAAGAAAGATAAAGAAGGTGGAGATGATTCTCTGCCGTTTGAACCCGGTCGTAAGAAAAAAGCATAGTTGGTTGGACGTATGGCTGAGACTCAATTACAGCAGCGAGGTCAGCAATGGCTGGAAACCTTCCTGAAGTTCGCTGATTTTCCGGCAACCGTAACTGCCGAAGTACGAGAAACATTTGCTGAGAAAAGCTGCTGGTTGACGATCAACCATACTGCCCTCCAGCCGAATCAGCTCGAAGCACTGCTGGGCAGTAAAGGTGCAGTTTTAGATTCGATTCAGTATTTAGCAAGTTCGATTCTGAACATTGGGCAGGGCGAACAGATGGCTTATACGATCGAGCTAAACGGCTATCGTGAAAAACGGCATCAAGAACTGCTCGAAATTGCTGAAAATGCAGCGGCAGAAGTTCGTGAGACGGGAAGAGAGTATGAGATCAAATCGCTCTCTTCAGCAGAACGAAGACAGGTGCATTCGATTTTGCAAGGGAGCGAGGATATCGAAACCTTCAGTCGCGGACAAGAACCCGATCGACGATTAGTCGTGAAGCTAGTTGGAGCGGTTTCCGACGAAGACTAGCAAGTTCTAAAATTCGATAAACTAAGAGAAGCGGGAGATTTTGTGGTTTAGAAAACAAATCTGCCGCTTTTGGTTTGATAGATGTACGAACAGGACAGCCTTGTGAGGTAGATTGCTGATGACACAGGCAATAACACTGCGATTAACGCTTGAAGAATTTTTAGCCTAATCGCCCTTGTGCTGCACTTGAAATCGAGCGGTTTTGCGATCGCGATTCGGTCATTTCTTTCACTTTTTCGACTCGACTCTTTACTGCTGAACATGTTCTGAAAGCTGGATGCTGATCAGAACGATTACGACTCTAAGAAACATCATGGAAGCGATTCATATTCCTCGGCTGACTCAGTGCCCTGAACAAACCCAGAAGATTGAGTTCAAAACCCTCCTCAAAGATCTCAAAACGCTGACTCCGGTTCAAGGCTGGCTGAAGGTGGCTCACCGAGGGAATTTTCTCGAAGTCTCGGCTCACGCTGAAACGATCGTCACCTTAACGTGTCATCGTTGTTTGCAGCAATTTAATCATCGATTAGCGATCAAGCCGAGTGAATTGATTTGGCTCGATGAAACGGCTGATCAACTCGACGAACTCCCACTGGATCAAGATTTATCGATGGATGATCTGGTCGAAACCTTGCCGCCGCACGGTTACTTTGATCCAGAAAGTTGGCTCTATGAGCAGCTTTCCCTGGAAATTCCGCAGCGCCAACTCTGTCAGCAAGACTGTGCGGGCATTGAGGTAGCAGATGAAGTGAAGAACCCAGGCATCGATCAACGCTGGGCATCCTTGCAGTCATTGAAAGGAAAACTCAATTGAGTGTTGTACGGTAATAGAAAGACCGTACTTTAAGAAACTATGAGTTTTAGCGACGAATTTAATCTCCTGCTGCGGGCGCGTTACCCCATTATTTACATCCCCACTCGTGAAGAAGAACGAGTCGAAGCTGCGATCGCACAAGCGGCGAAACTTCAAGGCGATCGTGCCGTTTACACCTGGGATTTTGTCGATGGCTATCAGGGCAATCCGAATGATGTGGGATTTGGGAAACGCAACCCGCTGCAAGCTTTAGAATTCGTCGAAAAACTGCCGATGAGTGCGCCTGCAATTTTCATTTTGCGGGACTTTCATCGGTTTCTAGATGACATTTCGATTTCGCGAAAATTGAGAAATTTAACGCGATTGCTGAAGTCTCAGCCTAAGAATTTAGTTTTACTTTCATCGCAGATTGCGATTCCCGATGATCTGACCGAAGTGCTCACCGTTTTGGAGTTTCCACTGCCAGGAGCCGCAGATATTAAGTCTGAGATTGAGCGACTGTTAAGTGCTACAGGTCAGCAGCTTGAGAGTAAGAATTTGGATGATTTGGTGCGATCGTGCCAGGGTTTATCGATCGAAAGAATTCGTCGCGTTCTTGCCCGTGCGTTTGCTTTACATAGCGAACTGCGCTCTGAAGATATCGAATTGATATTAGAAGAAAAACGCCAAACGATTCGGCAAACTCAGATTCTCGATTTTTATCCTGCAACAGAAGCGATTTCGGATATTGGCGGATTGGATAATCTCAAAGATTGGCTGATTCGTCGCGGCGGATCGTTTAGCGATCGTGCTCGACAATATGGATTACCGCACCCAAAAGGCTTAATGCTCGTCGGCATTCAAGGGACAGGAAAATCTTTAACGGCAAAAGCGATCGCGCATCATTGGCATTTGCCGCTGCTGCGCTTGGATGTTGGGCGTTTGTTTGGTGGCTTAGTCGGAGAATCCGAATCGCGCACTCGTCAAATGATTCAACTCGCAGAAGCGCTTGCGCCTTGTGTGCTTTGGATTGATGAGATCGATAAAGCGTTTGCAGGAGTCGATAGTCGAGGCGATGCGGGAACAACGAGCCGCGTCTTCGGAACTTTTATCACTTGGATGGCTGAGAAAAAATCTCCTGTCTTTGTCGTGGCAACTGCGAATAACATTCAATCTTTGCCGCCTGAGATGCTGAGAAAAGGGCGATTTGACGAGATTTTCTTTGTGGGATTGCCGACTCAGGAAGAACGGAAATCAATTTTTTCAGTGCATCTGTCTCGGCTGCGTCC
The DNA here is from genome assembly GCF_017302695.1 of Leptolyngbya sp. UWPOB_LEPTO1. NCBI lineage: Bacteria > Bacillati > Cyanobacteriota > Cyanophyceae > Leptolyngbyales > Leptolyngbyaceae > Leptolyngbya > Leptolyngbya sp. UWPOB_LEPTO1. The sequence goes on from NZ_JAFLCJ010000008.1 coordinate 236,341, forward strand.
GCACAATTTGAAACAATATGACCTCGATCGCTTAGCGTATGAAACTCCAGACTTTTCAGGAGCCGAAATCGAGCAGACATTGATCGAAGCCATGCACATTGGATTTAGTCAAAATCGGGATTTCACCACCGATGACATTCTCGAATCCGCGAGTCAGATGGTGCCACTTGCCCGAACTGCGAAAGAGCAGATTGAGTTTTTGCAAGATTGGGCAGCGGCTGGCAAGGCTCGGATGGCTTCTAAACATAGTCCCTTGAGCGATCGCATTCAACGACAGTTACAACAACCCGAGTAAATGATGGAAGACACAATTAAGTTAGATCAATTTCTCAAATTTCAAGGCGTAGTCCAGACTGGAGGGCAGGCAAAAATGCTGATTCAAGCTGGAGAAGTCAAAGTTAATGGAACCATTGAAACGAGACGGGGAAGAAAATTAGTCAAAGGCGATCGAGTCACCACGTTGGGAGAGACGATCGAGGTCTAAAATTAGGGTCAATAGACTTCTTGCGCCAGCACCCTGTGAACTGATTCGCTAGGTAAGTTGGCAAGCAAGCTAATTAATTTCCGGTCAGCAAACAATGTTTCTTACTTGGCTTGATAGCAATTCTTGGCTGATCGAACTGGCTGGAAAGCGCATCCTGCTCGATCCCTGGCTCGTTGGCGAATTAGTGTTTGGCAATCTGGGATGGTTGTTCAAAGGAACCCGATCGCAAGATCGCCCCATCCCTGAAAACATCGATTTAATTCTTCTTTCGCAAGGGATAGAAGATCATGCTCATCCTGAAACGCTGAAAAAGCTCGATCGCTCAATTCCAGTTGTTGCTTCTCCCAGTGCCGCAAAGGTAGCGCAAGCGATCGGATTTACATCGATTACAGCCTTGAAGCCTGGAGAAGACTGGAAGTTCGATCAGCTTCAAATTCAAGCGACTTTAGGATCTCAACTTGGGCCTGGGACACAAGAAAATGGTTATTTGTTAACTGAACTCTCGACGGGAACCACACTCTACTATGAGCCTCATGGCAGTCATCCTGCGAACTTGAAAGCCCCAATCGATGTCGTGATCACGCCTTTAATCGATCTCGCTTTACCGCTCGTCGGCGCAATTATTAAAGGTGCTGAAAGTGGAGTCAATCTTGCTCAACAAGTTCGACCTCAAGTGATTTTGCCGACCGCAGCAGGCGGAGATATTCAGTTTGAAGGCATCTTGAACGCTCTACTCAAAGCCATCGGAACAGTCGATCAGTTTCGTGCAAAACTGGCTCAAGCGAATCTATCGACCACTGTGATTGAGCCAAAGCCCGGCGATCGCATTGAAATTCTTCTTCCATCAAAAGAGGTAGCATCATGACTCCACTTTCTTTACAAGATCTCGAAGCCGAATTAAAAAACCTGGACGGTTGGACGATCGAGCAGGGCAAATTACACCGTGAATTCAAATTTGCTTCCTTTGTCGAAGCATTTGGATTTATGTCAAGCTTGGCACTCGTCTCCGAAGCGAACGGACATCATCCCGAATGGTTCAACGTGTATAATCGCGTCACCGTTGACCTAACCACACACGATGCTGGTGGAATCACTCAGAAGGATATTGACTGGGCGAAAACTGCTAATAAACTGGCATAATCTCTGACAAAACTTCCAGATTTCGAGTTCTGAGCCGGAAGAAAGAAGAAATCGACACAAGAGGTTTTTTATGTTGCATTGGCAACATTGCACTAGCGTCTTATACGGGGTCGATCGCAATTCTTGATTTTGGTGAGGACAGGAAATGTTAGCGCAAGATTCGATGCGGATCAGTATGGCAGGCGTGGAGCTAGATGATCATCACACCCTGCTTTCCCAGATAGAAGCTGAGCTATACCGGAGTGAAATCTACCGTCGAGCCGTTGAGCGTTTAGAAGCAGGTGTCTCTGAAGGAACTTCTGCCCAAGTTTGTCTCAAATCAGTGGCACGCGAAGCAATTCGATTGGCACTGCGAGAAATGAAGTTGCAAGAAGCTTCCACACCGAAGCCAGAACCGAAAAAGGTGGAATCTCCTCGTAAAAAGGTTACTGCTGATATTTCTGAATCTCATCGGCAGGAGTGTTTGGCACGCTTAGGCGCACAGATTCGAGCCGCCCGTGAGGCGCGATCGATGTCGATCGCGGAACTGCACAGCAAAACGCTCGTTCCAGTTCATCAATTAACTGCGATCGAGGCTGGACAGGGCACCCATTTGCCTGAAGATGTCTATCTCAGAGGGTTTATTCAACGCATTGCGAAAGCCTTGAATGTCGAGAGTACGGTGTTGCTCGATTTGCTGCCTGCTGTTGACCCAGTGAAAGCTGTGTTGCCATCTTGGTATCAGCCAAAGCAACAGAAGTCGATTTCGCTGGGTGGAATGGCGCTCAGTCCAGTGCATTTATATTTAGGCTATGCTGCTGTGTTGAGTGGTGGAATGGTTTGGTTATCGCAGCATTCTTCGCAACCTGCACGACCGGGAGCAGAGTTAAATGCGCCTCAAGTTACGCCTGCTCAGTCTGACTCTCAACCGACTGCAAAAATGAGTGCCAATATGCAAGTTGCTGCACCTGAGAGATTGTAATAGCTCACTGCATTTCGGCTTTGCTCAACCTTTTGAATCGAGAAAGCTCGTAACGAGTTCAAAGAGAAGTTGTGAGTTGAGCGAAGCCGAAGCCTAATATCCATTTGCAACTTAAAGATGAGCTAATCGTTGCAATTCTGCATCAAGATTGCGGCGTGCGATCGCTTCTCTTGCCTGCATCGTGGGTGTGGAATAAATGCGATCGCGGTGCAAAAAACTTTCTAACACTCGCGATCGCCCAATTCGATAATCCTCGTCTGTTACCCAAAAATACTCTTTCCGAATTGCAGCAGCATAGCTCTGATAGTGTTCTGGCTCAGTGCTGAGAATTGCTAAATCTGCATCTAAGAGAATCTGACTTTCTGCATCAAATGCTTGATGGGTTTTCGTACAAAGAATCAAATTGCGAACTTGATGGATCTGCTCAAATTCAGGAAATAAAGCTGCTGCAAGCTCAGCGCTGTTCTCCTCATTATCCTGAGCATGAGTGTCATACACGGCATCATGAAACCATGCCGCAAGATTCAGCGCAATCGACTCTCCGCCTAACTGCTCTAGCATTGAGAGAACGTGATAGAGATGCTCAACCGTGTGATAGTAACGATTTTGGCTCGAATACGCTGCAATCAACTGCCAAAATAGTGGGTCTGAAAAACGCCAGCGTTTGCGCAACCAATTTCTACGATCGACGGACATTTAAACAGCACCAATCGCCACGCTTCCATAAAGCTGCGACAATCCACCCATTCGCCTCTAACGTATCTGCAACAGGTTTTGCTTGCTCCAACAAAATCCCGCTCAAAATTCCCCACGAAGAAGGCTTAATCAAAGGTGTCCATTGTGGAATCAGATCAATGATGACTTCTGCCAAAATATTGCAAACTAACCCATCGACTGGTTCTTCGATCATCTCTTGAAGTCGCGTGACACTACCTTGATCCACGACTAATCGCGCCGGATCAAGGTGATTCAGTTCTACATTTTCATGGGTTGCTTTGACGGCTAGCGGATCAGTATCGACAGCATAAGCTTTTTTAGCTCCTAAGAGCAGTGCGCCCACTGAGAGAATGCCAGATCCACACCCAATATCTGCGATCGTCACGGTTTGCGGATCTACACTCAATCGCATCTCTAAAGCTTCTAAACACAGTTGAGTCGTCGCATGATCACCCGTTCCGAATGCAACGCCTGGTTCAAGCTGCATGACAATGCGGTCGGTCTTTTCGGGCACAGGCAGCCAAGCGGGATTAATCAAAAAGCGATCGCCTAGTTCCTGCGGCTTCCAGTAACTCTTCCAACTACTTGACCAATCTTCTTCATCAATGATTTGCCATTGCACGATCGGTGCAGGCAAATTCATGCAAAGTGCATCTTGTTTGAGCAGTAAAGACAACGCAGATAAATCTAACAACTGTGCCTGTTGCTGAGGCAAATACGCTGAAACCAAACAAGACGAGCCTTGACTCTGACTCGATGCCCCTTTACAGCCAAAATTATCAAATCGCCAAATTGCCGTCTCTTCGAGAGCCGCATCACACAGAACTTGAATTTCCCACCAACTGTTAGACATAAATTTGCAGCACGGCAAAATAAAAATAGAAGCATCTAGGCTGATCTGATCAGAGTCAATCATTTATGACTTTAGACTCTGCTCTTCTCAATCCCCCTGAATCTAAGAGGGGATCAAGACCCACATCTGAGGCAGAAAATTCTCGACTCTCCTGATTCAGGCAGGAAGTAGGAGTGATCTCCTGGCTCCTGCCTGAATTCAGTTCTTACAACGTAACCGTGTAAGCGTCGCGGATTCCAGCGACTTGCTTAATCTCGTTCATGATGTTCTCCGGCAACGGATCATCAATGCTGAGCACCATCACCGCATCGCCCCGAACAATTTTCCGTCCCACCTGCATACTGGCGATATTGACATTGAATTCGCCCAACAGCGAACCAATCCGACCAATGATTCCCGGCATATCCCGGTGCAGGGTGAACAGCATATAGCGATTCGGCGGCACGTTGACTGGAAAATCATTGATGCTCGTGATCCGAATCTCATCATCTCCGAGCAAAGCTCCGGTTACAGAGTGTTCTCCCAGTGTTCCTTTTGCGGAAAGATGCATTGAACCTGCATAGTCTTTGATCGATGCATCGCGAGTTTCAACGACTCGAATGCCTCGCTCTTTTGCTTCAATGCTGGCATTCACATAGTTCACCCGCTCTTGCAATGCCGGAGATAACAATCCTTTCAACGCAGCAATCACGATCGGTTGGCTTTGATTGGTTGCCAAATCTCCCCGCAGCCCAATATTGAGCGATTCAATACGTCCGCCCGCAAGTTGCCCAACCATCTTTCCGAGCGTTTCCGCAAGCTGCAAGTAGGGCTTCAACTGTTCTAAAACGTCAGGGCGCAGTCCAGGAATGTTGACTGCCGATCGAGCAGGTTCGCCAAGTAAGACATCCCGAATTTGTTCTGCAACGTCGATCGCGACATTGACCTGAGCTTCTTCAGTCGATGCTCCCAAGTGTGGCGTTAAGACAATTTCCTTACCCAAAGCCGTGAGAGGCGATTCTCCTAACGGTTCGCTGGAGAATACATCTAACGCGGCTCCGGCAATTTTTCCAGCTTTGAGGGCTTCTGCGATAGCAGTTTCATCGATAATTCCGCCTCGCGCACAGTTAATAATGCGCGCATTGGGTTTCATTTTCGCGATCGAGTCTGCATTAATCAGGTTGGCAGTTTCCGGCGTTTTCGGAATGTGCAGGGTGATGTAGTCTGCCGATTGAAACAAAACATCGAGTTCAACTAAGCTACAGCCCAGTTGTTCTGCACGCTCCACTGAAATAAATGGATCATAAGCCAGCAACTTCATGCCCATTGCGCGTGCCACAGTTGCGACATGGGCGCCAATCTTACCGAGTCCCACGACTCCTAACGTTTTGTTATAAACTTCGTTCCCGGTATAGCTTTTGCGATCCCATTTGCCTTGTTTCAACTTGGCATTCGCTTCGGGAATATAGCGAGACAACGATAGCATCATTGCTAGGGTATGTTCAGCTGCCGCGATCGTATTACCTTCGGGCGAGTTGACAACAATAATTCCTTTGCGAGTTGCGGCTGGAACATCGACATTATCGACTCCAACTCCAGCGCGTCCAATAATTTTCAGATTGCGTCCTGCCTCAATGACCTCAGCAGTTACGCGCGTTCCAGAGCGAATCATCAGCGCATCATATTCTGGAATCACTTCGACAAGTTGCTCTTTACTCAGATCAGTTTTGACATCTACTTGAGCGACTTGGGACAAAATATCGATCCCAACTTGATCGATTGGATCGGAAACAAGAACCTTGGGCATAACACGAGTGCGAGAGGCAGAGTGAGTAGTGCATGAAAAACTTTTCCAAGTTTTCCACAGATTGATCATTCTAATGGATTGGTGTGACGCATCCCTCCCTATACTCAAAAAGTTTTCGGATTTGCGCTGATCAAGCAGCGAATCTAGTCCTGCCCCTTTAAACTATTATTCTGAGCTTGCGTAAGGTCTATTTTGGTTAGACCGAACGATGTGCTGCACCTATCAAGCGCGATCGGTTCTCTATTTCCAGGTTGTGGAGACTTAGATTTAGGATTTAACCAACCTGGATTTCAGACGATTTGGGCGAATGAGTTCGATAAGAGTATTTGGGAAACTTACGAAAAGAATTATCCTGAAACCGTTCTAGATAGGCGTGATATCAGCAGCATTCCTTCCGATGATATTCCTGAGTGTGTTGGAATTATTTGAAGAACCTCTTTGTCAAAGCTGGAGTGAAGCCGGAACATAGACAGGAATCGAGGATGCAAGAAGTCAGCTTTTTCTAGAGTATGTTCGGATTCTGAAAGATAAGCAACGGCTCTTTTTCCTGACTGAAAATGTCTCTGGAATGCGGCGAAAAACATCTTCATGCGTTGCTTTCAATCATTACGAGCGTTGAGAAAGCGGGCTATGTTGCTTCACATAAGCTACTAAATGCAGCAATTCGGAGCGGATATGAGCGGACTTTGCCACCTGAATAGCATCACATCAGCAAAGACAAAGCACAACGATCAGAATGCACGAATGGAAATGTTCGACAACAGACTGAACGCTCGCATCGACAGCAGAGTAAGTTTTGCAAGGTTTGGAAACAGACAAAGGTGACGACTCGTTAGTTGGGAGCGATTTCAATTGGATTTAGCAGCATCGTCGGTTTCGATCCACCGTCTCACAGCGAGCAGGACTGTCCACTTGGACTTGGACGTGGCATGATATCGCAATCTATCCCACCTTATCCTGACGCATTACCCAATCTTTTTAGGCATGCAAAAGATCAAGTGATGCCAGATATTGTAGACATCGCAAATTTAAGACTTGATGTAGACGACATAGTTTGAATTACTCCGGATTCAGAAGCTCTTGTTGCACATAGTTCTTTTCTATTGCCCTATTGCCCACCTTATCCGCGACACTGAATCTGCAGTCAGTGATAGAGCGATCGCAGATTTGTAGAGTGCGATCGCTCTATCTTTTTCCCTTTAAACCGCCTCAACCTTCTCCCTTTTCAACAGCGGAAACCCTAACTTCTCCCGCTGTTTCAAATAAAGCTGCGCCACTTGCCGCGCCAAATTCCGCACCCGCCCAATATATCGCGCCCTTTCCGTCACCGAAATCACCCCACGCGCATCCAGCAAATTAAACGTGTGCGAGCACTTTAGCACCTGATCGTAAGCAGGCAACACCAACCCACGCTGCATCAACTGCTCCGCCTCCTGCTCAAACAACTTAAACAGCGTAAACAAGAGTTCCGGATTCGATGCCTCAAAATTATAAGTCGAACACTCAATTTCTCCTTGCAGATGCACATCACCATAAGTGATCTCATCATTCCATTGAATATCGAAAATCGAGTTCACCCCTTGTAGATACATCGTCAGTCGTTCCAGACCATATGTAATCTCGATCGAAACCGGACGGCAATCCAATCCTCCACACTGTTGGAAATAAGTGAACTGCGTCACCTCCATACCATCCAACCAAACTTCCCAACCGACTCCCCAAGCGCCAACCGCCGCATCCTCCCAGTTATCCTCCACAAACCGAATATCGTGATCCTCCGGCGAAATCCCCAACGCCTTCAGCGACTCTAAATAAATCTCTTGAATATTGTCAGGTGATGGCTTAATCAGCACTTGATACTGATAATAATGTTGCACCCGATTCGGATTCTCCCCATATCGCCCATCCCCCGGACGACGACAAGGTTCCACATAGGCAACCGCCCAAGGCTCAGGCCCGATCGCTCTCAAAAACGTATGCGGACTCTTCGTACCTGCCCCCTTCTCCGTATCGTAAGGTTGCACCACCAAACATCCCCGCTCCGCCCAAAACTGATTGAGCGTCGAAATAACAGACTGAAAATTCACGTTCCCTAGCCCCCAGCGACAAAAATCACTTGCCTATTGTCGCTCAAAAGCGCTGACCGAGGTGATTTGAGAACGAATTAGAAAAAGCTCAAAACAAAAGTGTTGACATTTCGGAAATCACCAGGCTATATTATCAAAGCGCGGGTGAGGGAAGAGCGAGCGAAAGCGGACTCAGCTTCATCTGCGAGAAACTGAACCTATAAAACAGAATAGTTTAGAAGCCAGAGAAAGGAAAGCCTTCGTCAAGAAAATGTTCCTAACTCGTTAGGAACCGGAAAGGTAACCGGATAAATTACTGAATTGAGCTACAAGCTTACTCTATATACTATGGAGAGTTTGATCCTGGCTCAGGATGAACGCTGGCGGTATGCTTAACACATGCAAGTCGAACGGTCTC